>CADAGW010000484.1 GCA_902787475.1 uncultured Eubacteriales bacterium | reverse complement strand
GGATTTTCTGGTCAGCGAGGGGGCGGAGACGGTGACGCCGGGCCTTGTGCACTTTGGGCTGTACTGCCTGGAGAACGCCCGGCTGGACGCCAAGCTCTATCACAAGGGCAGTATTCTCAAGCGGGCCCTGTGCGCCGTGGGGGTGTGGGCCGGGGAATGGCTGATCCGGGACACGGCCCGCGCGGCGGTGAAGCACGGCTTTCACGAGCCCATGCCCTTTAAGGGGGCCCGGGAGCGCCTTGACGGCATTATGGGCGAGGGCATGAAGATGGGCGAAGGCTGGCTTCTGCCGGCGGAGATAATGGAGCTGATCCACGCCGGCATCAACAACGTGGTCTGCGTTCAGCCCTTCGGCTGCCTTCCCAATCACATCGTGGGCAAGGGCGTCATGAAGCCTATACAGGAGCGGCATCCCGACGCCAATATCGTGGCCATAGACTACGACCCGGGCATGACCAAGGTGAACCAGGAGAACCGCCTGCGCCTGATGCTGGCCAATGCGAAGTAGGGGAGACGGGGGTTACGCTGAGGGCTTCTCGCCCTCAGACTCCTCGCCAAAGGGACTTGTCCCTTTGGAATCCCTTCTTGCCGACCTTCGGGCGGGGACTACCGGGGGGCCCGGAAGATTTGCCCGGAGAACACCATGACGGCCTTCCGCCACGCTATGGACGTGGGCGTGGACATGATCGAGACGGACATCAGGCAGACCCGGGATCACCGCCTGGTGCTGATGCACGACGGGCGGGTGGACCGGACCACGGACGGCGAGGGGCTTGTGCGCGAATACAGCTATCAGGAATTCCGCTCCCTCAACGCCGCGGCCCACGATGAGGGCTTTGCCCGGGAAGCGCCGCCCTGCCTGGAGGAGCTCCTTGAGATGGTGTCCGCCCATCCGACCATGCTCATGAACCTGGAGCTCAAGGAATATCCCCACGTGGAGGGGGAGGAGATGGCCTATGACACCGCCGGGAAGCTCCTCTCCTATATGCGGAAGAAATATGGGCGCCGGTATCCGCTTCATGGGTATTATCCCTATTTCTACATGGGATCGGACATGGGCGACCCGGAGACCTATCTGGACGTGGCCTGCGTGTTCCACGCGGAGCTTGTGGGCGGCCAGGTCCGGGGCCTGGGCGGCGAGATCGCGCCGCAGGCGTGGTTCGACTATCTCCTGAAACGGAACATCGAGCCCTGGATCGGCGCGGGGGTCAAAACGTTTGACGATCTGAAGCTGGGCTTCGAGCGGGGCGCGAGGCTCGTCACCTCCGACGATCCCGGCGCGACCCTCGCGATGCTCCGGGAGATGGGGCACCACAGGTAAAGCCAATTTGGACATAAGAATACGGCATACTGCCTTTGTCAAGCGGTATGCCGTATTTTGTTGATTCGTCAGAATTCCACGTTCAGTTCCCGGGTATGCTCCTTGACCAGCTTCTGGCACAGCTCGCAGAACTTGTCAAGCGGTATGCCGTGGAGCTGCTGCTTCTGGCCGCGTACGGTGAGGGACACGGTGCGGGTCTCCATCTCCTGGTCGCCCACCACCACGATGAAGGGATCCTTCATGGTCTTATAGAACTTGATCTTTTCGTTCATGTTCTTGTCGGCGTAATCCGTCTCGCAGCGGATATTGAGGCCGGTGAGCATGTCGTCGATCTCCCTGGCGTACTCGTTGTGGCTGGTGCGGATGGGCACGATGCCCACCTGCATGGGGGAGAGCCAGAAGGGGAAAGCGCCCTTGAAGTGCTCGATGATGATGCCGATGAACCGCTCCAGGGAGCCGTAGATGGCCCGGTGGATGACCACGGGCATGGCGGTGCCGCCCTCCTTGGTCTGGTAGGTCAGGCCGAAGTTGTGGGGCAGCTGGAAGTCCAGCTGAATGGTGCCGCACTGCCACTCCCGGCCCAGGGCGTCCTTGATCTGCAGGTCGATCTTGGGCGGCCCAGGGCGTCCTTGATCTGCAGGTCGATCTTGGGGCCGTAGAACGCGCCGTCGCCCTCGTTGATCTCGTAGCCGCCGGGGCCGTACTTGTCGTCCAGTATCTTCTTGAGGGCGGCCTCGGCCCGGTTCCACACCTCGATATCGCCCATGAAGTCGTCGGGGCGGGTGGACAGCTCAGCCCGGTAGGTGAGCCCAAACGTGCCGTAGATCTCGTCGGCGATGCTGATGATGTCGGCGATCTCGCTCTCGATCTGGTCTTCCGTCACGAAGGTGTGGTCGTCGTCCTGGCGGAACTCCTGCACCCGGAACAGGCCGTTCATCTGGCCGGACTTCTCCTTGCGGTGGAGCACGTCGTATTCGCTGTAGCGGATGGGCAGCTCCTTGTAGGAGTGCACCGTGCGCTTGTAGGTGGTCATGGCGTTGGGGCAGTTCATGGGCTTGGCGGCCATGGTGTCGTCCGCTTCCCGGTTGTACAGGGCCGTCTGGGCGGCCATCTTCACCGTGATGGGATCGGCCGCGCCGTCCTGCAGGTTCTCGATGACGCCGGGCACCTCCGCGTCGGCGGACAGCCAGCCGGATATGCCGGGCACCATGAACATGTTGTTCACGTAGTGGGCCCAGTGGCCGGAGATGAGCCAGAGCTTTTTCTTATTGATGAGGGGCGCGGAGATCTCCGTATAGCCGTGCCTTTCCTGCAGCTTGCGGGAATAGGCCAGCAGGGTCTGATACATCCGCCAGCCCCTGGGCAGCCAGTAGGGCATGCCGG
>CADAGW010000483.1 GCA_902787475.1 uncultured Eubacteriales bacterium | reverse complement strand
GCCCTGATATGTCTGCCGCGGGGCAGATTTTTTTTGCAAAGGGGGCAGAGCCAATGGCGGAAATCAGGAGCATCGGCGAAAACCGCGTTCCCGGCTTTTCCACCGCCATCGAATTGGCGAAGCGGACGCTTTCAGACGTTGAGGGCGAATATTTCCTTTTTCCCGGCTTCTGTGACGTGCATGTGCATTTCAGAGAGCCGGGCTTTTCTTATAAGGAGACCATCGCCACCGGCACCCGGGCGGCGAAGGCGGGCGGCTACACGGCGGTGTGCGCCATGCCGAACCTGGACCCCGTGCCCGACGGCATGGAGACCTTGCGGCGGGAGCTGGACCTCATCGAGCGCGACGCCTGCATCCGCGTCTATCCCTACGGCACGATCACGGTGGGCGAGAAGGGCGAGCGGCTCGCGGACATGGCTGCAATGGCGCAACACGTCTGCGCCTTCTCCGACGACGGGAGCGGCGTGCAGGACGACGGCATGATGCGCGAAGCCATGCAGACGGCGAAGGCACTGAATAAGCTCATCGCCGCCCACTGCGAGGTCAACGCCCTGCTGCGCGGCGGCTACATCCACGACGGCGCTTACGCGAAGGCCCACGGCCACCGGGGCATCTGCTCCGAGAGTGAATGGCGGCAGATCGAACGCGACATCCGGCTGGCCGACGAGACGGGCTGCAAGTACCACGTCTGCCACATCTCCACGAAGGAATCCGTCCGGCTCATCCGGGACGCCAAGAAGTCCGGCGTGGACGTGACCTGCGAGACCGGGCCCCACTACCTGCTGCTGGACGAAAACGACCTCCGGGAGGAGGGCCGCTTCAAGATGAATCCCCCGCTGCGGGGCCGGGAGGACCGGGAGGCGCTGCTGGAGGGGCTCTGCGACGGCACCATCGACATGATCGCCACCGACCACGCGCCCCACAGCGCCGAGGAGAAATCGAGGGGCCTGGAAAAGAGCGCCTTCGGCATCGTGGGCCTGGAGACGGCCTTCCCGCTTATGTACACGTACCTGGTGAAAAAGGGCGTCATCACCCTGGAGAAGCTCATCGACCTGATGGCCTTCAAGCCCCGTAGCCGCTTCGACCTCCCCCTCGAGGGCGCGACGCTCTGGGACCTGAACGCAGAAACCGCCATCGACCCCGCCCGGGGCCGCGCCACGCCCTTTGAGGGGTGGAGGGTCCAGGGGACATGCACGATGACGATCGTGTGAGCAGACGCTTATCGGGCAAGTACCTGAATGGATAATGGAGAATGGATAATGATGGTACAAATCCTTCGGATTTGTTTGATTAAGGGAGAAAAGCGCCTATTGCGCGGGTATTCAATAAAAAGAAATCCGCAAGGATTTCCACATGAATTCTCCATTCTCCATTTTCCATTCTCAATTAATAACAGCAGACCGACCAACCCAAAACCACGGAGGTAAAAAACATGGCAAAGCGCACGGACATCAAAAAGGTTCTCATCATCGGCTCGGGCCCCATCGTGATCGGGCAGGCGGCGGAATTCGACTATGCGGGCACGCAGGCGTGCCTGGCGCTGAAGGAGGAGGGCTACGAGGTCATCCTCTGCAACTCCAATCCCGCCACCATCATGACGGACACCAGCATCGCGGACAAGGTGTACATGGAGCCGCTGACGCTGGAGTACATCGCCAAGATCCTGCGCTACGAGCGCCCGGACGCCATCGTCCCCGGCATCGGCGGCCAGACGGGACTGAACCTGGCCATGCAGCTGGAGAAGAAGGGCGTTTTGAAGGAGTGCCGGGTGGAGCTGCTGGGCACGCCGTTCTCCTCCATCGAGCGGGCCGAGGACCGGGAGCTGTTCAAGGAGATGTGCCAGTCCATCGGCGAGCCGGTCATTCCCTCCAGGATCACCTACAGCATCGAGGAGGCCAAGGCCGCGGCGCGGGAGATCGGCTATCCCGTGGTGCTGCGCCCCGCCTTCACGCTGGGCGGCACCGGCGGCGGCTTCGCCTACGACGAGGAGGAGCTGGTCGAGGTCGGCCTGAACGGCTTTAAGCTCTCGCCGGTGCACCAGGTGCTGGTGGAGAAGTCCGTCAAGGGCTACAAGGAGATCGAGTTCGAGGTCATGCGGGATTCCAACGACCACGCGATCACCATCTGCGGCATGGAGAACGTGGACCCCGTGGGCGTGCACACCGGCGACAGCATCGTCGTGGCCCCCATACTCTCGCTGAACGACCGCGACCTGAAGATGCTCAACGATTCCGCCATCAGGATCATAAGGGAGCTGAAGATCGAGGGCGGCTG
>CADAGW010000482.1 GCA_902787475.1 uncultured Eubacteriales bacterium | reverse complement strand
GGCAAAGGAAGAAACAGCCAGGATATACCCCCGGGCGGAGACGGGCGCGGTGTACGAGATGACGTGTATGGATCCCATGGCGGCCATGACCAAGACCGGCGGGGAGCTGGCTGGGGGGATGGATATCCGCCTTAACGCCAGGGATTCGGTGGTGTGGTTTTACAGGAAGAGAAAGTGAGCGGTGAACGGATATGAAGCGGCTCCTGGACGGCGTATGGAAGGGGGAGGGCTTCGGCCCTTCGGGGGAAAGAATGACGTTTTCGGGCCGGGTGCCCGGATGCGTGCACACCGAAGGGGAGCTGGTGTTCGAGGGCCTGGACACCTATGCCGCCGTGTATGTAAACGGCACGCTGGCGGGACGGGCGGAGAATATGTTCATTCCCCACGTTTTCCCGGTGCGGCTGAAGGGGGGAGAGAACACCGTAAGGGTGGTGTTCACCTCTCCCATCGCAAGAACAAATGGCCTGCCCCTGCGTGGCGCGGCGTTTACGGCGGAACGGCTTCATACCAGAAGGCTCCAGTGCACCTATTCCTGGGACTGGGTGGACCGGTTCGTGACCATGGGCATATACAAAAGCGCCTGTTTTATCCCCCGGGACGACTGCCGGATCGAGGATCTGATGTGCGAGACCCGGCACGTGGACAGGTGGGGGGCGGAGCTGTACTGCCGGGCGAAGTGGAAGGGCCAGGGGGAGAATCTATACCTGCGCCTGCGCCTTGACGACCCGGAGGGAAGGACCGTATATGAGAACCGCAGGCGGGCGGTGGAGGATGCGGCGGGGGCCCATGTGGACGTGCCGGAGCCCAGGCTCTGGTGGCCCAACGGATACGGGGATCAGCCGCTGTACACCCTGTGGGCCAGCCTGGAGACGGAAAACGGGGAGACGCTGGACAAAAAAACGATCCGGGTGGGCATACGGACCGTACGGGTGCTGGAAAGACGCGACGCGCCGGGCAGCGAGGAGGAAAGGATGTGCCTAGCGTTGAAGCGTGGCGCTCACGTGTCCGGAGATAACGCCTTTTGGGACCGGAATGAGCCCGGGGAGTTTTCGGGCTTCACGTGTGGGGCGGGGGCCTGTTTGAGCAGGACGCCTTCTACGACGCCTGCGACGAGATGGGCCTGATGGTGACGCAGGATTTTCTCATGGCCTGCGGCCACTACCCGGAGGACGAGGACTGGTTTTTGGAGGAGCTGAAAAAGGAGGCCCGGTGCGCCGCCCTGCGGCTTCGGAGCCACGTCTGCCTGGCCTGGTGGTCCGGCGACAACGAAAACGCCATGGACGCCGACGAGGACATGGAGGACTACCACGGGAGACGGTCCGCCCTGCGGGCCATCGGGCCGGTATTGGAGGAGCTGGATCCGAACCGGCTGTTTCTGCCCTCCAGCCCCTACGGGGGCAGGCCCTACGGCTCCATCACCCGGGGCACCACCCACTACACCAACTACATCGGCCAGATGTTTACCTATATCCGCTTCCACGACATGTGGGACTATCAGCAGGTCTTTGACGGCTACCTGTCCCGGTTCTGCGCCGAGGAGCCGGCCATGGGCATGCCCCAGATGTCGTCCATGCGGCGGTTTTTGTCGGAGGAGGATATACTGGGCCCGGACGAGGGGATGATGCGGTTCCACACCAAGAACAACCCCTCCCCGGAATTCAGGGAATTTGAGATATACGACTACATGTGCGCCATCGCGGACAAGGTGCTGGGGGAGCCCCTGTGCCCCGCGGACCGGATCGCGAAGCGGCAGTACATACAGTATGAGTGGATTCGGCTGACCATGGAGCAGTACCGGCGGAGGAAGTGGTTCTCCTCGGGGATGGTGTACTGGATGCTGGACGACTGCTGGCCGGGGATCGGGTGGGCCATAGTGGACTATTACGCCCGGCCCAAGGCGGCGTGGTATGGCTTCAGAGCATCCGGCCAGCGGGTCATAGGCTCCATCGTCAAGGAGGAGGGGGAATACCGGCTGATCGCGTGCTGCGACGGTCGGGAGGGCTTTGCGGGCAAGGCCCGTATGTTTGTGCAGCCCTTTGACTCGGCGGCGCCCCGCATGAGCCGGGAGGTGGAATTCACCATACCGGCCAACGGGAGACAGGCGGTTTTGTCCGTCAATTGGCCCGGGGCCGGGAAGGGCGAGATATTGCTCGCCGAGATCGAGGGAGGAGGCCTGTTCCACAGGACCTGCTGTTTTGAGGCCAGGCCCTGGGACTGCGGCTTCCCGGGAGAAGCGCCAAGGGTGGTCGAGGTCGGAGAGGACTATGTGGTGCTGACGGCGCATAGGTACGTCCACGCGGTGTGCCTGGACGGGGACGCGGTGTACGGCGACAATTTCTTCTCCATGCTGCCGGGG
>CADAGW010000481.1 GCA_902787475.1 uncultured Eubacteriales bacterium | reverse complement strand
TGGATCAGAGGGCATACGACGTGTGCGAGATGCTCTCCTTCCACGCGGGGGAGAAGGAAGTGACCCTGCACTATCCGCAGATCTCTTCGCCCCACGTGCAGATCATGGGCAATCCCGACCGGGTGCAGCAGATGCTGATCAACCTGATCGAAAACGCCATCAAGTACAACCGGCCCGGCGGACTGGTACGGGTGTCGGTGTTCGCCAGCCAGGGCAGCGCCCAGCTGGTGGTGGCGGATACGGGCATCGGCATCGCCGAGGAGCATATACCCCGGCTCTTCGAGCGGTTTTACCGGGTGGACAAGGGCCGCTCCCGCTCCATGGGCGGCACGGGACTGGGCCTGGCCATCGTCAAGCACATCATCAAGAGCATGGACGGCATGATCGAGGTCCATTCCAGGCTCGGCGTGGGCACGGAGTTTTTGGTGACGCTGCCCCTGTATACGGCGGCGGAGACCGAGACGGCCCCGGACACAGGCGACGAGGAATGAGGGAGACCCCGGGGAAATGGGGAACAGCGCTCAGAATACAGCCAAAGGAGACAGATCATGATCTCGAAGAGAAGATTCCCGGGCACCGATATTGAAAGCACCGTATTCGGCATGGGATGTATGCGGCTTCCCACCCTGGAGGGGGAGAACCATCCCGTCAACCGGCAGGAGACCGCCCGCATGATCCACAGCGCCGTCGAGCGGGGCGTGACCTATTTCGACACGGCCTATGGATACTGCGGCGGCGAGAGCGAGATCGCCGTGGGCGAGGCGTTAAAGGGCGGCTGGCGGGAGAAGATCACCCTGACCACCAAGCTGCCGGTGTGGAAGGTGGAACAGTATGAGGATATGGAGCGGCTGCTGGACGAGCAGCTTCACAAGCTCCAGGTGGAGTATGTGGACTTTTACCTTCTGCACGCCCTGAACAAAGGGAGCTGGGAGAAGGTGCGGGATCTGGGGGCTTTGAGGTTTCTGGAGGACATGCGGAAGAAGGGCAAGATCCGCTACCCCGGATTCTCCTTCCACGACAATTTCGAGACCTATATGGACATCCTCAATTCCTTTGACTGGAAGCTGAGCCAGGTGCAGATGAACCTGCTGGACGAGAACAACCAGGCCACCATGGAGGGCGTGCGCCGGGCGGGGGAAAAGGGCTGCGGCATCGTGGTGATGGAGCCCCTGCGGGGCGGCTCCCTGGCCCGGACGCCCGGGGACGTGCAGAAGGTGTATGACGAGTATCCGGTGAAGCGGAGCCCGGTGGAGTGGGCGTTCCGGTATCTGTATGACCGGAGCGAGGTGATCACCATACTCTCCGGCGTGAGCACCATGGAGCAGCTGGACGACAACATCCGCATATTCCGAGACCTACATGGCCCGCATGAAGGTGGGCTGCACCGGGTGCGAATACTGCCAGCCTTGCCCCAAGGGCGTGAAGATCCCCGGCATATTCAGACCCTACGACAACGCCTGCATGTTTGACGACATGGAGGGCTTCGCCCGGCATTACGCCAGGATGAAGGAGAAGGGCGAGGACGCCGCCCAGTGCGTGGGATGCGGCAAGTGCGAGAGCATGTGCCCCCAGCATATCCCGATCCGGGAGCATTTGAGGGCCATACGGGAAGCGTACTGAGGATCGTCGGAATCATATGGACTGCCCGGCCTGGGACGCCGGGCAGTTTTCTGGTTTATGGCCGGAGGATCGGGGAGGGACGACGCCTCATCCGCCCATTTGGGGGATCTTGGCCCCAGGGAGAAGGCTTTGGGGGACGTGGAACGGCGGAGGATGCTGTTCTGCTGGAATATGGTTGGCTGGGGGACAGATTGCTTCGTCGGCCCGCGGCCTCCTCGCAATGACATGAGGGCCGTGTATGTCATGGCGAGGAACGAAGTGACGAAGCGATCCGTTCCCGAGATCTGACATTCGGATACAGGATCGGAAGAAACGGGAAGAACAGGTTTTGATCAGAAGCGGAGCGTGGGATACAATGTGCGACGTGTGCGTCGTCAGGTGCGAGAGCTATGATATGGACCGGGTGCGGGAGGCGGTAAGGGAGGCGGCAGGGCCCTTTGGGGGCTTTGACTGGGCCCATGAGGGCATGAAGGTGCTCATAAAGCCCAATCTGGTGGCGGCACACCGGCCGGAGAGCGCCGTGGCCACCCACCCGTCGCTGGTGTGCGCGGTGACGGAGATATTGACGGCGCGGGGGGCCCAGGTGTATGTGGCGGACAGCCCGGGAGGGCCGTTTTCCGGGGCCCTGATGGAGAGGGTATACCGGGTGACGGGCATGAAGGAGGCGGAGAGGTACGGGGCGAAGCTGAATACGGTGACCTCCGCCAGCGTGCGCCGTGCGCCGGAGGCCCGGGTGGCCAGGGAGATGACCGTGTGCGATTACCTTGACGGCATGGACGCGGTGGTCAATATATGCAAGCTCAAGACCCACGGCATGATGGGCATGTCGGCGGCGGCCAAGAATCTGTTTGGCATCGTGCCGGGGACGGTGAAGCCGGAGTACCATTTCCGCTACCCAGACCCCATGGACTTCGCCAGGATGATCGTGGATTTGGGGGAGTATGTGAAGCCGGTA
>CADAGW010000480.1 GCA_902787475.1 uncultured Eubacteriales bacterium | reverse complement strand
CCGGTGGTCGTGGGGTATGATGGGAAGGGGCTTGAGCATCCGAATTCTCCTTTTTACGCCTTGCGTACCCAATACAGGGCCGCGCTCCGCTTTTCGGGCCGGGTCACGGTGAATTCCGCGCCGTCCACTTCTGTCTCCTCGCCGGTGTCCGCGTCGGTCAGCACGTGCTTCTCCCCCGCCCACTTCTTCATGGACAAACGCACGGTGTCCGCCTCGCACTCCTCCATCCGGAAGGCGAAGAGGGCCCCCTCGTCCCCGTCCATATAGCTGAACGCCGTCCAGCCGGTCCTGTCGCTCTCGCTGTGCCAGGGGGTGAGCAGGTAGAAGTCCTTGAGAAGGTACTTCTTCACCTTCCCCCATTCGTCCATGCCCCGGCGGATCATGTCGAAGTCAGTGTCCGGGTCCTTTGTCCACTGGGCGTTGAGGTTCAAGACCGGCAGATAGGACGCCCTGAATATATACTGATCCCGCCTGCCGTCCGGATCCAGCTGGCCCTTCTGCTCGGTACAGCTGGCCCCGCAGAAGGGGATCCACCGGTCAAAGGCCGTGGTCATGCTCAGGCGCAGACTGGTAGTCGTGCGGTCCGCGTCGCTGCGCAGAAGGGGCACGGCCCTTCGCATGGACTCCAGATCGTTCCGCCCGCCGCCGCTGGCGCAGCTGTCCACGAAGGCACAGCCGCCGTTCTCCTTCTCATAGGCGATGATCCGGTCCCACATCTCGTAGTGCCCGGCCACGGCCATGTTTTCGGTGATGCCCACCCGGTCTTCCCTGTCCAGCGCCGCCCAGCAGGGCCGGGAATCGAAGTTGTTGTCCTCCCGGTACATCTCCACGCCGCCCTTTTTGAGGGTATGGAGGATCCTCTCCGTGGTCCAGTCCAGGCACTCCCTCTGGCCGATGTCGTTGCCCTGGGCCGCTCCATTGGGGTCGCCCAGCGCCCATTCCTTTTTGTAGCCCCAGTTTTTCACCAGCTCGTCCACATGGGTCACCCGCTCCGGCTCAAACCACATGATGGTGCGCATGCCGTTTTCGCGGGCGAAGTCGGTGGACTCCTTCAGGCTGTCCCCCGGCCATTTTTCCGGATCCAGCTCCCAGGTGCCCACGGTGCCCCACCAGTCGGAGGGCACGCCCTGCCCCGCGGGATCCACATACCACCCCGCGTCCAGCCAGCGGAAATCCATTTTGATTCCCTCGGAGAGCATCTTTTCCATGCTGGGCCGCCATGTAAAGTACCGCTCGGATATGCTGCCGTCGGAATTGGGCAATCCCGTATCCCCGGCAAGCCAGGTGGTGGAGAAGGGCGCCAGGGGTTTTCCGCCGTCCCGGGGGAGGATCCTGTCTATATACCACCTGCGCCACTTGTTCATGGCCTCGTCACAAACTGCATCCGGGGCGTCCTCACGCACTCCCCGGGCAGAAGATAGGTCTTAAGGCCATTGGTGCCCCGGCCTATGAACCTGACAGCCCGTCCGTCATAGTGGAAGCTGGCCTCCCAGGTGCCGCCCCAGCCGATGGCGATCAGGCACCCGCCGTCCCCGCACTCCAGATTGAAATAGGGGAAATAAATGTGGGTGGGCCGCCCCAGGTCGGAATAGAACCTTACGTCCTCCCCCGTCAGATCCCGGCGGTAGGGGGCGTAATTGTTTTCATGATCTCCCAGTATGCCGCTCAGCCACGGCTTTTCCCCCGCGAAATCCATGTCCGCCGCGTCCACGTCGGATATGACCGGGCTTCTGCCCGTGCCATGGTTTTCAAAATACACCGTCCAGGCCATGGCCCCGTACTTGGGATCGTATTCGATCTCCAGCCGTATGGTCAGGTTTTCGCCCCCGTCCAGTACAAACGAGCACTTTTCCACCCCGTCCTTTGCGTCCGACAGGCACGCGCGCACCGGGAACACGCCCTTGGGCAGGCCCATATAATGCCTGCCGTTCAGGGAAAACCCCATGGGCAGCGCCGCCGCGTCCTCGCATATCTTCCGGTATACCGATTCCAGATTCATATCCTTCACCGCCCCTGTCTGTCAGCGTTTCCGCCCCATATTATACCACACCTTTTCCCTCTTGCCAACACAGTCGCCCTCGCCAAATAGAAAAAAGGCGGGCCGAAGCCCGTCTTTGATGGCATATAGGGTTATTCCGCGGGGCTGAACTGATCCTTGCCCACGCCGCAGACCTCGCACACGAA
>CADAGW010000479.1:1446-2747 GCA_902787475.1 uncultured Eubacteriales bacterium | reverse complement strand
AAGCTCCACCACCATGGCGCCGGTGACGGTTTCCACCCCGGCGTCCCGAGCCATCTGGATGAACCGGGCCGCGTACTCCGGGCCGGACATGGCGCTGCCAAAGCGCAGCACGCCGAAGCCGTCGTGGATGCACTGATTGAGGATGCCGCCCAGCACCGGGTTCCGCTCCAGCAGGAGCACCCGCTCTACGCCTTTTTCCTTTGCCCGGACCGCCGCTTCCGGCATGGGCGGCGCCGGCCAGATGGTCATCTACCTGAAGGCAGAGGACCGGTATTTGGTGCTGGAGTACATGACCCAGGCGCCCGGGGCGGCCATCGCCGGGGAGATCTCCACCGACACCTCCTCCAACCCGCCCTCCGTGGAATCCCTGGCCATCCCCGGGGTGGTCAACGGCACCATGACGGCCCTGGAGAAGTACGGCAGCGGCAACCTGACCCGCCGTCAGGTCCTGCAGCCGGTCATCGACCTGGCCCGCAACGGCTTCACCCTGCCCCAGCGCTGGAACACCAACATCGAGGGCCGGTACGAGAACCTGTCCGCGTATCCCTATACCCTGGGCCTGTACACCGACGACGGGTTCACCTACTCCAACGGCCAGACCATCTACAACAAGGACCTGGCCGACACCCTGGATCTCATCGCCGACGGGGGCAAGGAAGCCTTCTACAACAGCGATTTTACCCAGAAGATGGTGGACTACATCCAGTCCATCGGCGGCATCCTGACCCGGGAGGACTTCGCCCAGTATGAAACTAAGGAGCGGGAGGCCATCTCCACCACCTACCGGGGCAACACCGTCTACACCGTGGGCGGCCCCAGCAACGGCGGCGTGGCCCTCCTCGAGATGCTGAACATCATGGAGAACTTCGACATGAAGGCTCTCGGGCGCGACAGCATGGAGGCTGTCAAGGTCACCGCGGACGCCTACGCCCTGGCGGAGATGGACGGCGTGGCCTACATGGCCGACCCGGACTACTACGATCTGCCCGTACAGGAGATGATCAGCAAGGAGTACGCCAAGGAGCGGGCGGCCAAGATCACCCTGGACACCTACCTGAAGAACGCCAAGAAGGGGAATCTGACCGTGACCCTCAGCGCCACCGGTGAGGCCATGGCCGCCGCCACCACCCCCGATCAGGGCGGCACCACCCACCTGGCCGTCATGGACAAGGACGGGAACGTGGTCTCCACCACCAACACCAACGGCATCAACTTCGGTTCCGCCGTGGCCGTGCCGGGCACGGGCTTCGTGTTCAGCGCCCATTTGGGGAACCTGACCAACAGCGCCTCCGCCAAGGTGA
>CADAGW010000479.1:0-1436 GCA_902787475.1 uncultured Eubacteriales bacterium | reverse complement strand
GTGAACCGACTCATGCCCTACATCCGGGTCCGCTCCACCATCTGCCCCTCCATCGTGGCCGATGAGAACGGCGTGCCCTTCCTGGCTGTGGGCTCCCCCGGCAACTGGGCCCTGGTGTCCGCCGTGGCCATCGCCATCTCCAACGTCATCGACTACGACATGAACGTGGCCGAGGCCGTGAACGCGCCCCGGGTCTATCGGGATCAGAACAGCAAGAACCTGACCATCGAGAGCCGGTACAGCCAGGAGACCATGGACAAGCTCACCGCCCTGGGCTTCTCCCTCACCAACGAGGGCGAGCTGGGCTCCCACGTGGGCTGCGTGGCCGCTGTGTACCATAAGCCCGGCGACAAGTACTACGCCGCCGCGGACTACCGCCGCTTCTACGGTTCTGCCGCCTATTGATCCAGTTCGTAAAGAGGCCGGGGAGAGCTCTGAAGCTCGCCCCGGCCCAGGAGGTTTTTTATCATGCGTGAAGAATACTTGCTTGCCCTCCTGATGCTGGGGGTGGTGGCGGTGGTGGAGATCATCACCCGGAACCATCCCAAGTGGTGGGCGCCCGCGCTGCTGCTGGCCGCCGTGGCCGGGAGCCTGGCGGCGGGCATGGGCCTGCGCTTCCGGGAGATCGTGGAGGGGCCCTTCGGCTTCCTCGACGCCCTGCTCCCCTGCGTGGTGGGCATGATCTTTCTCAGGGTTCTGAAGGACAACGGGGCCTGGGACGCCCTGTTCAGCCGCCTGGTGGGGAAGAGCACGATCCTTTCCAGCTTCGGGGCCCTGCTGTTTTTAGCCCTGCCCGGCATGCTGACGGGCTTCGCCGCGGCCTCCGTGCTTATGAGCGCCAGGCCCGTATATGAGCATCTGCTGAAGAGAGGCGCGCCTAAAGCGAAAGCCGTGGGCTTCGTGGCCGTGGGCGCGTTCCTGGGCATGATGCTGCCCCCCAACTGCATCCCCGCCATCGTGGCGGCTAACGGCGCCGGGAGCGTGCTGCCCACCCCCTATGTGGGCTTCTTCCTGCCGCTGCTGGTGCTGACTTTGCCCGCCTTCCTCCTCTTCGGGATCATGAGCGCGCCCCTCTTCAAGGGATCTGCCCCTGACCTTCCCAAGGGAAAGCTGCTGCCGCTGCTGCCCCTCGCTGTGGTTTTAGCGCTGGTGCTGGTGGAGGGGCTGTTGGGCTCCTACGTGTACGTGGGCGGCCAGGTGATCATCTTCCTCGTCGGCCTGGTGCTGGCCTTCCTCCTGTCGGCGGAGCGCCGGGGGCTCAAGGCGGCCCTGGATACCGTGCTCCAGGGCACGGCGGATCTGGCCATCCCCGCGGCGGCGGTCCTGGCGCTGGGCTCCTTCATCGAGGTCAGCTCCATGAACGGCATCCGGGGCATCTTCTCCTATCATATCCTGCCCTGGACCAACGGGGACCTCACCTACGGGGTGATGCTGGT
>CADAGW010000478.1 GCA_902787475.1 uncultured Eubacteriales bacterium | reverse complement strand
AGTTGCCGGGCGTGACGAAAGCCTTGCGGGGCCGGGAAAATCGCCCGGTCATGCCGAAAGCCTTGCGGGGACGGGAAAGTTGCCGGGCGTGCCGAAAGCCTTGCGGGGCCGGGGAAGTTGCCGGTCATGCCGAAGGCTGTGCGGGGTCGGGAAAAGCAGTCCGGCCATGCCGAAAGGGATCGTATGCTGACGCTTGATTCGCTTATTCCGGGGGAATATGTGCTCGCGGCGGTGTCCGGCGGCGCGGACTCCGTGGCTCTGCTGTTGCTGTTGTGGCAGGAGGCCCGGCGGGGCCGCATCCGCATGGCGGCGGCCCATTTCGAGCACGGGCTGCGTGGCGAGGCCTCCCTGGAGGACGCCCGGTTCGTGGAGGCGCTCTGCATGAGGCTTGGGGTGCCCTGCGTCGTGGGCCACGGGGACGTGGCCGCCCTGGCCAGAGACGCGGGCATGGGCGTGGAGGAAGCGGCCAGGCAGGCCAGATATTCCTTTCTGCGCAAGGAAAAACAGCGCATCGGCGCGGACTGCGTGGCCCTGGCCCATCACGCCGACGACCAGGCGGAAACGGTGCTGATGCACCTTTTCCGGGGGGCGTCTCTGGATGGCGCGGCGGGTATGCGGGTGCGCCGGGGGGATCTGTATCGGCCCCTTCTCTACGCCACCCGGCGGGAGATCGAGGAATACCTGACGGGCATCGGCCAGGATTGGCGCACGGACGAGACCAACCTGGAGGACGACACCCCCCGAAACCTGCTGCGCAACCGGGTCCTGCCCCTCATCGAGGCCGCCTATCCGGGGGCCCGGGCCGCCCTGGGCCGGTTCGCCCGGTGGGCCGCCCTGGACGCGGACTGCCTTTCGGATCAGGCAAAAACCCTTGCGCGGCAAAGAACTCCCTTCGGCTGGATCCTCCGGGCGGGCGACGCTCCCCGGCCCCTGATCCTGCGGGCCCTGGCCGACTGCCTGGGCCAAAAGGATGATCCGGAGCGGGCCCACAAAGAGGTTCAGTCATCCCTTACAGACCATCTCCGGGACGGAAAGACGTTCCCGGCGGACGGTCTGCCGGAGGGTGGGACCCCGTCCCTGTCCCGGCGGGACCGGGTGGACGGCAGCGGCCTGTGGCGGGCGGCGGAGCTGAAGGACGGGGGACGTATGGGCGGGCCGGACTACTACCTGGTTTTTGGGTCCGAAGCGGCCCAAAATGGGCCCGAAACGGGGCAAAAATGGCCCCAAAATGGGCACAAAATCGCCCCGAATCCCCCCAAAAACGGCCCGTTTTCGACCCCAAAAGGCCCCCCAAATGACCCTGTTTTGCCTTCGGACATACTGGACAGTGGATGGACGGCGGAGATCCCGGGGGTGTGCCGGGTGAGGGCCAGGGGCACCGACGGGCCGCCGGTGAGGGACGATCCCTGGCGGCAGGTGCTGGATGCCCGGGCCATGGAGGGGTGCTCCCTGAGGCTGTGGCGGGCCGGGGACAGGATACAGCCCTTCGGCATGAAGGGAGAAAAGCTGATGTCCGACTATTTCCAGGACAGGCGGGTGAATCGGGTGCTGAGGGCCCATTGGCCGGTGCTGGCCAGGGGGGACGAGGCGCTGTGGGTGCCGGGACTGGGAATATCGGAAAAGGCCAGGTGCCAGGACGGCCCAAGAGTCGAATTGGTGTGTGAAGCCCACGAGTGGATACGGTTCGCGTGGGAGGGAAAAAGGGGAAAATGAGGAGCGCGGGGGAACGGATTGCTTCTCCGCTTCGTTCCTCTCAATGACGGTCATGGCAATGAGCCCCGGTTGAAAAGGCAATGATATACCGACCCGAGCGGGGACCATTCAGGGGAAACGATACAGGGGAAACGATACAGGGGAAACGATATTGGGGAAACGATACAGGGGAAACGAGGAAGGGAGAGGCGAAGGATGCACAAGGATCTGGCGTATGTGATGCTTGACGAGGAGAAGCTGCACGAGAAGGTGCGGGAGATCGCGGGGAGAATCGAGGCCGACTATCAGGGGAAGGATATGATGATGGTGGGCATACTCAAAGGGTCCTTCGTGTTTTTCGCGGACCTGGTGAGGGAGATCCATCTGGACTTCCCGCTGGACTTCATGATCGTGTCCAGCTACCGCTCGGGCACCACCTCCGGGGACATCCACTTCATCAAGGGCCTGGACAAGGACATAAAGGGCAGGCACCTGGTGATCGTGGAGGACATCATCGATTCCGGGCGGACGCTGTCGTATCTAAAGCCGAAGCTGCTGGAGCAGGGGGCCGCGTCCATCGCCATATGTTCGCTCCTGGATAAGCCCTCCCGCCGGGTGGTGGAGCTTCAGATCGACTACAAGGGCTTTGAGATCCCCGACGAGTTCGTGGTGGGCTACGGCCTGGATTTCGCGGAGACCTATCGCAATCTGCCCTACATCGGCGTGCTGAAGCCGGAAGTTTACAAAAACGCTTGATATTCTGGTTTACAAATGAATCGGAATGATGGTATAATATTGGATAAGCCGTGAGAGACGGCCAAAACCGCACATCGCGCCGGGGCCCGGGGCCCCTGGCGTGATTCGGCATTGACGGGGAAACCCGAAAGAGAGGAAAACA
>CADAGW010000477.1 GCA_902787475.1 uncultured Eubacteriales bacterium | reverse complement strand
CCCTTCCAGTCCAGTATCTCCTCCTGATACTGCCCCATGCCGTAGAGATGCTCGCCCTCGTTGGCCTCAAAGGTGGCCGTCAGGGCGAAATCCCCGCCCAGATACGGCTCAAACTTCCGGGATCTCAGCGCCAGGGCGTTCCCCGGGGCGGTCTCCCTGATCAGCAGTTTTCCCATATGGTCATAAAACGCGATCTGGGCGTATTTGTGCCATCCGTCCACGCTCACGCAGGCCTTGATGCGTCCGTTCCGTATCCAGGCGCTCTCGTCCCCTGACTCTATCTCCACGTCCCGGGCCTCGCCGGGCTCAAGCAGAGCATACCGGTTATCCGCCACGTCCCCCTGCAGGGCGCTCCTCACCCGCAGGCTGTCCTGTCCCCAGGGAGTGATCACCAGGGTCTCTCCCATGTTCCGCCACACCAGAGAATTGCCGTCCCGCTCAAAATACCGCATACGCATCCTCCCCACTGTCATGGTTTGTTACAGTCTCAGCGACAAATGATTGAGTCCCATGGAATTGATATACACCGCGTCCTTGGTCATGCCCATCACCATATGGATCCCCAAATGGGCCACCTTGTCGTCGCTCTTGTGAAGTTCCAGATACCTCAGCGGATCGAAGTGAGCGCAGTTGTCCCGTATCCGGATCAACCGGTCCTCCCCGCTGAACACCAGGCGGATGTCGATCAGATGGGGCTGCTTGTCCTGCCCGAACCCATAGTGTACGATATTGCAGGCGATCTCCTCTATGCACAGGGCCACCAGCATGCTCACCCGCTTGGGCTGCCCGTGGCTCAGGCAGAACGCCTCCGCCTGTTCGGACGCCGCCATCACTTCCTCCACGGACCGGGCCGTGAGCTCCATGCAGGCGTCCTCCGGCACCCCGAAGTCGCCGGGCAGCATGGCATAGGCGTCCGCGCTGACAGACACCCTTCCGTACCGCTTCCACACCAGCATGGATATAAGGATCAGCGTCCCCGTCTCGCCGCACGCAAACGCCAGCCACACGCCTCTGACCCCCATAAACCGGCTGAGGCCAAATGCGAACAGGGCCGTCAAAAGGAAGTTCTGCACCACGGAGATGGCCTCCGTAAGACGCTCCCTGCCGATGCCCTGATAGTAGTTTTTCAGCGCCGTATTCAGCGAGCAGGGCACCAGGCACAGGGAAAACAGCCTGATCCCCTCCACCGTCATCTCCAGCGCCTCCGGGTGATCCGTCAAAAACAGCCTGGCAAGGGGCTGGGCCAGCAGAAGCACCGCCGCGGTCACCGCCGCGTCCAGCTTCACCGCCTGCCCCATCATCTCCTTCACCAGCACTCGAAGGGAGGTCTTGTCCTCGTCGGTATAGAACATGGTCCCCAGCATCAGCGCCACAGTCGCCACCGTGGATATGGCCGAATAGGCCGCCACGGCCTTGTAGCCCCCCACGCCCTTGAGTATGTTGTTGAGCAGAAGCACCAGCAGCACCAAACTGATCTGGTTGATCACCGTGGGCACGCCGTTTTTGATCACCGACAGCAGCACCTTCCACCGTATGCCCGTCTTTCTGAAGTGGAACATGCAGTCCTTTTTGAAAAAATACGCCGCGCCGATGACGAATGCCGCCACGTAGCTGAGGCTGGACGCCAGTCCCATCCCAAACGTGCCCCCGTGAAACACGAACACGTTCAGCGTGTCAAACGCCACGTCGGACACCGTCATCAGTCCCACCGCGATCACGAGCCGGCTCCGGTTGCCGGACATCTGCATATACGGCACCATGATCTGGGCGGCGATAAACGCCGGCGCGCCAAGTATAAAGCCGATCAGGTACTCTTTGGTCAGCCCATGCACCGGATTTCCCGGCCCCGGGCTCCCCGCGCCAAGTATCCCGCACAGGGGCCCTGCCAGACACAGCACCAATACCACTCCGACGCCGGATATCACGGCCGCCAGCATGGTGGACACGGTAAAGCAGGCGTCGGTCCCTTCCCGGTCGCCGGTACCCATGGTCCTGCCGCACACCACCTGCACCCCTGCGGACACCATGCTCCCCAGCGCCGCGAATATCAGAAGCACCGGCGAGGCAAACCCATAGGCGCTCATGGACTCCACGCCCAAAAAGCGGCCGATGAATATGCTGTCCACCAGCATGCACAGCGTTACCGTCATGGCCGACATGATCTGCGTCCACATCATCTTCCTGAACAATATGCGGATCAATATACCATCTCCCCGGCGCCTTCCAATACGCCGATACTCTCCAAAAAAGTAGTATACACGCTCATTCCATACCTTGTCAAGGGACGATGCCCCTCCCGCGCATAAAAAAAGACAGCCCGCAAAGGACTGCCTTATTCTGAAAGGAACCCGAAGATCTGCTTCTCAAAAGCGGGCAGATCCTGCATGCATGTACTGTACACGTCCTCCTTGCGAAGCGTCT
>CADAGW010000476.1 GCA_902787475.1 uncultured Eubacteriales bacterium | reverse complement strand
CGCCCTTCTGCCCCAGGCCGGCGTGGCCATCGGTATGGCCCAGCTGTCCATGACCCTTTTGCCCCAGTACGGCAGCCGCATAAACGCCGTGGTGCTGGCGGCCACCCTGGTATACGAATTGGTGGGCCCTGTCATCACCAAGATCGCCCTCACCCGGGCGGGCGAGATCGAGCCGGAGAAAAAGCATACCAGGCCCGCCAAATCCGCCGCGTAGCATCCGGACAAAGCAGGACATACCCATGTCATTGCGAGGCGCCATGCGCCGAATCGATCCGTCCCCACAACCACCCCATTGCCGGAGCTCACACTCCGGCATTTTCTTTTCCTGAATGCGCTTTACAATTCATACAATGATGAAGTATACTGTTTCCATCATCACCATGGGAGGCTCCTATGTCCGTTGTGGAAGGCCGGGTGACCGACGTCACCTTCCGAAATGAAGAGAACGGCTGGACGGTGCTCCGCCTGTCCGACAAGCGGCAGCGGTTTACCGCCGTGGGCACTCTGCCCTTCATCAGCCCCGGGGAAAAGGTACGTCTTACCGGCGAGTGGGTGAACCATCCCGAATACGGGGCCCAGCTGCAGGTACAGGAGTGCGAGACCGTACTGCCGGAGACCCGGTCAGACATCGAAAAATACCTCTCCAGCGGCATCGTCAAGGGCATCGGCCCCTCCACCGCCAAGCTGATCATGGAGTACTTCGGCAAAAACGCCCTGGACGTGATTGAGCGGGAGCCCCAGCGGCTGGTGGAGATCCCCGGCATCGGCAAAAAGCGGGCCAAGATGATCGGCGAGTCATTCGCCCGCCAGCAGGGCATGCGCCACATGATGATCTTTCTCCAGCGCTACCGCCTCTCCGTGCCCATGTGCATGCGCATCTACAAGCATTTCGGCGAGGCCACCGAGCGGGTGCTCAAGGAAAACCCCTACCGGCTGGTGGACGAGGTGGAGGGCGTGGGCTTTATGACCGCCGACGAGATCGCCTTTACCTCCGGCATCGCTCCGGATTCGGACTTCCGGCTGCGAAGCGGCGTCAAATACGTCCTCGCCCAGGCCTCCGAGGTGTCCGGCCACATGTTCCTGCCCCGCGAGACGCTTCTGGAGGAATCCGCCCGGCTCCTTCGGGTGGATGAGAGCCTCATCGACCGGATCATGCAGGTATTGTGCCTCCACGGGGAGACCGTGGAGATGCCCATGGGGGAATACACCGCCGTCTACACCCGCTCCCTTTTCCGGGCGGAGAGGGAGGTGGCGGACCGGCTCATGCTCCTCTCTCAGACGGCCTCAAAGGCCTCTGTGGCCGTAGACAGGGCCGTGGAGCGGTATGAGCGCGGGCAGGGCGTGGAGCTGTCCCACGACCAAAGAGAGGCCGCGCAGTGCGCCTGCGACGGCGGCGCGCTGGTGATCACCGGCGGACCCGGCACCGGCAAGACCACGGTCATCCGGTGCCTCATCTCCATACTCTCCCACGTGGGCTCCATCCGGCCCGGCGCATGACCGAGGCCACCGGCATGGCGGCCCAGACCATACACCGGCTCCTGGAATGCGGCGGCGACAACGGAGAATTCCAGCGGAACGCCGACAACCCCTTGGACGCGGACATCGTCATCATAGACGAGATGAGCATGGTGGACATCCGCCTGATGCGCTCGCTTCTGTGCGCCCTTCGCCCGGGCACCCGCCTGATCATGGTGGGGGACGCGGACCAGCTGCCCTCCGTGGGGGCTGGCCGGGTGCTTGGGGACATCATCGAAAGCGGGGCGGTCCGGGTGGTGCGGCTCACGGAGATCTTCCGCCAGGCCCAAAAGAGCATGATCGTACAGAACGCCCACCGGATCAACCGGGGCGAGATGCCTGAAGTAAACACCAGGGGCACGGACTTCTTCATGGAGCGGAAGGCCACCATACAGGACACGGCCCAGACGGTGGTGGACCTGATCGCCCGCCGCCTGCCCGCCTGGACCCATTTGGATCCCGTCCGCGACATGCAGGTACTGACCCCCATGCGCAAGGGGGACGTGGGCGTGTGGCAGATCAACAAGCTCCTGCAGGCCACCCTCAACCCGCCCTCGGACGACAAGCCGGAAATGGCCCGGGGCGACACCCTTTTCCGCCGGGGCGACAAGGTCATGCAGATCCGGAACGACTACCAGATGGCCTTTACCCGGGACGGGGAGGAGGGCATGGGAGTATTCAACGGCGATATGGGCTTTATCACCGGTATTGACAACGAGGAGGACACCGTGGAGGTCACCTTCGAAGACGACCGGGTCTGCGTATACGACGAGAGCGGCCTTGACGACCTGGAACTGGCCTACTGCGTTACCGTGCACAAGAGCCAAGGCAGTGAGTTCCCCGTGGTAGTGATGCCCCTCTTCGGCGGGCCCGCCATGCTCATGACCCGCAATCTCCTCTACACCGCTGTCACCCGAGCCAAGCGCCTTGTAGTGGCCGTGGGCCGGGACAGCTGCGTCCGGGCCATGGTCCAAAACCACCGCCAGATCCGCCGCTTTTCCGCCCTGGACCTCCGCCTCCGCGAAGCCAAAGAACGCCTGGCATTGTGAGGGGAGGCGAGGGAGGCGAAGGAGGCGGGGGAGGCGAAGGAGGCGGGGGAGGCGCTGGGCGCTGCGCGCGCCCAGACCTGCGCCAAAGGGTCAAAACCCTTTGGAATCCCATCTTCCGCCTTCGGCGGGGACATTATGATTTGATTATCGATACATTCGTTCCCCGTCATTGCGAGGCGCGAACGCCAAAGCAATCCGTACCCCATCGCACTGATACATCACTTTGACAGAACTCCTCTGTCATTGCGAGGCGCAATCG
>CADAGW010000475.1 GCA_902787475.1 uncultured Eubacteriales bacterium | reverse complement strand
TATATGCATAAACTTGTTTGCCCTGATAGAAGGTGGCAAGACAGCGGCCCTGCACCCGGTTCCCCGCGAAGGGGGTGGCCCGGCCCTTGGACTGGAAAGTCTCCGGGTCGATGGCGTATTGCGCGTTGAGATCCCAGACGGAGAAGTCGCAGCCCAGCGGCAGGCGGAAGCGGGCGCGGGGCCTGTCCGTCAGCAGACTGAGCAGCTTCTCCAGCGGCAGCACGCCCTTCTGCACCAGCCCCGTGTAGAGAACGGGGAAGGCCGTCTCCAGCCCCACGATGCCCATGGCGCTCTTTTCAAGGCCCCGGCTCTTTTCCTCGGCGGAGTGGGGGGCGTGGTCGGTGGCGATGCACGCCACTGTCCCGTCCAGCACGCCCTCGACGAGGGCCTCCCGGTCGCTCCGGTCCCGCAGAGGCGGGTTCATTTTGAAGCGCCCGTCCTCCTGAAGATTGCTGTCGTCCAGCAGCAGGTAGTGGGGCGCGGTCTCACAGCTGGCGTCCACGCCGGTTTTTTGCGCCTGCCGCACCAGCTCCACGCTCTCTTTGGTGGAGACGTGGCAGACGTGGTAGGCGCAGCCGGTCTCGGCGGCGAGATTCAGATCCCGCTCCACCTGGCGCCACTTACCTCGCAGTGGGCCACGATCATCTTGCCCAGGGCTTTCGCCCGGACCATGGCCTCGCGCATCATGGCGTCGGACTGGACGCCGTGCCCGTCGTCGGAGAAGGCCACCGCGTCGGTGAGGTGCTCCATGTCGGAGAGGACCGCGCCCTTTTCATCCACGGTCACCGCCGCGTAGGGGAAAACGCCCACCACGGCGTCCCGCCGGATGATGGCGAGCTCCTCGTCCAAATGTTCCCGGAAATCCGGCACGGGGTTCAGGTTCGGCATGGGGCAGACGGCGGTGTAGCCGCCGGCCGCGGCCGCCAGGGAGCCCGTGCGGATGGTCTCCTTATAAGAAAAACCCGGCTCTCTGAAATGCACATGCACATCACAGAAGCCGGGAAAAACAGTGAGTCCGTCGGTATTGCCGGAAAAAGAGGAAGCCGCGAGAGCGGCACGGATGCCGCCGACATAGTCTGTTCCGTATGCCTTGACGAAGGTAAAATCCATCGTGTCCTCCCAAAGAAAAAACTGCCCTGCTTGCGGCAAGACAGCGGACAGACGGGCGCACTGCGCCCTTATACACTTGCATCTTGCCGACCTCTCGGATCGCCTTAAAGATCGTATGCAGTATAGCAAAAGAGGGGCTTTTCTGTCAATTGACGAAACGCCCGAACTCAGCGCCGCGGGGAAGCGGCGCTTTGTCCAGCTTGTCAAAAGCCGGATCATGTGCGCAGGGAAAAAAGAGAATGGGGATTGACACGGTGTCAGAATGCTGGTATGATAGGTTCTGACATCGTGTCAATACAGATCCCGAAGGGAGGAGACAGATATGCCGAAGGGATCCGCGGAACTGACCCAGGCACGGCGGGAGGAGATCCTGGCCGCCTGCCAGAAGCTCTACGAGACCAGGAGCTTCAAGGAGATCACCCTGAAGGACATCGGACAGCAGACCTCTTTCACCCGCACTTCGATCTACAACTATTTTGAGACGAAGGAGGAGATCTTCCTGGCCCTGTTCCAGCGGGAATACGAGCGCTTTGCCGATGACCTGGACGCGCTCTGCCGTCGGGAGGAGACGCTGCCGCTGGAAAGCCTGGCCTCGGAGCTGGCCCGGGCGCTGGAAAACCGCCCCCTGATGCTGAAGCTTCTGAGCATGAACCTCTATGACATGGAGGCCAACTCCCGCATGGAGCGGCTGGTGGAATTCAAAACCGCCTATGGGGAGTCGAAGGAGGCGCTGGACCGCTGCCTGATGAAGTTTGTCCCCGCCCTGGACGAGGGCGGCCGCCAGACCTTCCTGTATGCGTTTCTGCCCTTTGTCTACGGCCTCTACCCCTATACGGTGGTGACGGAAAAGCAGCGGGAGGCCATGCGGGAGGCGGGGATCGACTATACCTACATGAGCACCTATGAGATGGCCTGTTCCTTTATCAAAACCATGCTGGGAGGCTTGCAATGATTACGATCAATCTCTATTACACCGGCGTAAACGGCGCGGCCCGCGCCTTTGCCGAGGAGATGGAACACAGCGGCACCGCCGCTGCCGTCCGCGCCGAGGAGGGCAACCTGCGCTACGCGTATTTCTTCCCGATGGACGACCCCGAAAC
>CADAGW010000474.1 GCA_902787475.1 uncultured Eubacteriales bacterium | reverse complement strand
AGAATCCTGTTGTAAGGCGCGGGTATAAGGGAGGCGCTGAGGGCTTCTCTGTCCTCAATTCGCAATGGTCGCTTTTGAAATCCGTATATTCAAAAACTCCCTTGCTCATTGGGCTTACTTCGCCGCATTTCGCCCACTGGGCGGCGGCTTCGTGCGCCCCCTCAGGCTCCTCGCCAAAGGGCCCAGGTTCCTCAATTCGGCATAGTCGTTTTTGGAATCCGTATATCCAAAAACTCCTTGCCTCATTGGGCTTACTTCGCCGCAATTCGCCCACTGGGCGGCGGCTTCGTGCGCCCCTTTGGAAACTCTTCTTCGCCCTTCGGGCGGACATATATTTATGCATAATAATGTCATGCCTCCCAAGCAATGCATCGGAAGGCATGACATATTGTTCTATTCAGTTCCCGCCCGGAGGGCGGCAGTATGGAGATTCCAAAGAGGCGAAGTCTCTTTGGTCAGGGAGTCTGAGGGGCTGAAAGCCCCTCAGCGCCTCCCCTCTCCCCTTACCTCTGAACCCGGCCGGAGCCGCTGCCCTTCATCAGGCTCTCCACCTCGGAGACGGACATGCGGTTGTAGTCGCCGGGGATGGTGTGCTTGAGGCAGCTGGCGGCCACGGCGAATTCCAGAGCGGTCTTCTCGTCGCCGTAAGTGTTGAGGCCGTAGATCAGGCCGCCGCCGAAGCTGTCGCCGCCGCCCACCCGGTCCACGATATCGGTGATGCGGTACTTGCGGGACAGGAAGAAGTCCTTGCCGTTGTAGAGGCAGGCAGACCAGTCGTTGTGATTGGCGCTCTTGCTCTCCCGGAGGGTGATGGCCACGCGCTGGATGTTGGGATACTTCTCCATGGCCAGGCTGGCGATGGCCTTGTACTGCTCCAGGTTCAGCTCGCCCTCCTCCACCTTGCCGGCGCTCTCCGCCTTCAGCAGCAGGGCCTTCTGGAAGTCCTCCTCGTTGGCGATGACGGTATCCACGTACTTCACCAGCTCGGTCATCACCTGGTCGGCGGTCTTTCCGTACTTCCACAGGTTCTTGCGGTAGTTCAGGTCGCAGGACACGTGCAGGCCCTTGGCCTTGGCAGCCTTCACGGCGGCCAGGGACAGCTGGGCGGCTCCCTCGCTGATGGCGGGGGTGATGCCGGTGATGTGGAACCAGGTCGCGCCCTCCAGGGCCTTGTCCCAGTCGATGTCCTCGGGGCCCGCCTCGGCGATGGCGCTGCCTGCACGGTCATAGATCACCTTGCTGGGCCGCTGCACGGCGCCGGTCTCCAGGTAATAGATGCCCATGCGGCCGGGCTTGGTCACGATCCGGCTCACGTCCACGCCAAATCCCCGCAGCTCCCGCATGCAGGCCTTGCCGATGTCGTTGTCGGGCAGCACGGTGACGAACGCGGTGTCCATGCCGTAATTAGCCAGGGACACGCTCACATTGGCCTCGCCGCCGCCGAAGGTGGCCTCCAGCACGGGGCTCTGCATGAGCCGCTCGTAGGCGGGGGACTTGAGACGAAGCATGATTTCACCGAAGGTAACCACTTTTGCGAAGCATGATCTCACCGAAGGTAACCACTTTTGCGTTGTTCATAGGGAATCTCTCCTTTATTATGGTTGGGATACGCTCATGAAGCCCTGGAGAATTTGGCCTTGACGGCCTGCCACCGCTTTCTCCGCTTTTCCCGTATGGCCAGCCGGTCGCCCAGATCCCGGGCTCCCACGCCATACACCAGATACAGTATCAGGCCGCTGACGATCATAATGAACACCGTGGAGGCGCACCGGCGGCCCGAGGCGTTCACGTTGTAGCCGTCCCGGCCCTCCTCCGCGCACATGCTCTGGATCACCATGGCGTAGGACTTGCCGTAGCTGGAATGGAAGGTGGCGGACATGTCGTATTCGGTGAACAGGGCGTTGAAGTTCAGGGCGAATACGGCCAGCACGCTGGGCAGTACGATGGGCAGCTTGACCCGAAGGAAGGTCACCAGGGGACTGGCCCCCAGGTTCCGCGCCGCGTCCTCCAGCTCCGTGTCGATGGCGTAGTAGGCCGCCTTGATCATGCGCAGAGCGAAGGGGAGCTTCACCACCGTATAGGCCATCACGATGAGGAAGCGCACGTTTTCCCTCAGGTACAGGTTCCGGTTCATCACATACCACACGCTCTCGCTGTTGAAGAAGGTGCGGTAGCTGTAGCAGATGAGGATGGTGGGCAAAAGCCAGGGGAACAGCAGGCTGTACTCCAGGGCCGTGGCCCGCTTTTTGCCCTTGTTCTTGAATATGTAGTTGACCGCCACCACCACGATCACGCAGGCGAAGGCCGCCGCCAGGGCCGAGAGCACGAAGCTCAGCCTTATGCCCCCCACCGTGTCGGTGTTGGCGAACAGGCCGCT
>CADAGW010000473.1:851-2488 GCA_902787475.1 uncultured Eubacteriales bacterium | reverse complement strand
GTCATCGCCCCCTGGGAGCCCAAGATGATCGGGCCCATCGAGAAGGCCATTCTGAAGAGCGACCTGGGACTCAACCCCACCAACGACGGCAAGGTGATCCGGCTCATGGTGCCCGAGCTCAACGAGGAGCGCCGCAAGGAGCTGGTCAAGCAGGTCAAAAAGCAGATCGAAGAGGGCAAGGTGTCCGTGCGCAACATCCGCCGGGACGGTGTGGAGCAGATCAAGAAGCTGAAAAAGGACTCCAAGATCACTGAGGACGACCAGAAGACAGCGGAGAACGAGCTGCAGAAGGCCACCGACAAGGCCGTCAAGGAGCTGGAGGAAGTGGGCGCCAGCAAGGAAAAGGAAATCATGGCCGTATGACCGATGTTTCCGGCCTGCCCGTGGAGGCCGCCCTGGCGCGGCTTCGACAGGCGGGGATCGACGAGCCCAGGGTGGAGATCACCCGGGGCCGCAGGGAGGATACGGACGGGGAGCTTCGGGCGCTGCGCTACACAGGCGGCGTGCTGCTCGCCGCCCGGTTTCCTGCACCCATCAGCATATCCCATCAGGAGGAAGAGCCATGAAGGACCTGCCCGAATTCCTGGATCCCCAGCGCATGCCCCGGCACGTGGCGGTGATCATGGACGGCAACGGCCGCTGGGCCAAAAAGCAGGGCAAGCCCCGTTCCTTCGGCCACGCCGCGGGCATGGAGGCTCTGCGGGGCGTGGTGCGGGCCAGCGACGATTGGGGCGTATCCTGCCTGACGGTGTACGCCTTTTCCACGGAAAACTGGGTCCGCTCCAAGGAGGAAGTGGGGTTTCTGATGAACCTGCTCCTCCGGTACTTCGCCTCGGAGCTGGACGAGCTGGACGAAAAGAACGTGAAGATCCGCATACTGGGGGACGTGAACGGCCTGCCCGGGCCCCAGAAAAAGGCCTGCGAGAACGCCATGGCCCGCACGAAGGACAACACGGGCCTCAATCTCTCCATCGCCCTCAACTACGGGGGCCGGGCCGAGATCGTCAGGGCCGCCAGGGAGCTGGCCCGGCGGGCGGCGGCGGGGGAGATAGACCCGGACGCCATTGATGAGGCCGCCTTTTCCGGCGAATTGTATACTCAGGGCCTTCCGGACGTGGATCTTCTCATCCGCACCAGCGGGGAGATGCGGCTGTCGAACTTTCTGCCTTGGCAGTGTACCTACGCGGAGATGGTGTTCGGCGACACCCTGTGGCCGGACTACACCCGGGAGCTGTACGCCCGGGACATCGCCATATATCAATCCCGGGACCGCCGGTTTGGCGGTGTGAAAACACAGATAGGGGACAAAGCATGAACAAGCGCACCATCACCGGGCTGTGCATCGCCGTGGCCCTGGCCATACTCATCCATGTGCAGGGCCTGCCGCTGAGGCTGTTCTGGATCATCTGCATGGCGGTCTCCATTTGGGAATGTTACAACGCCTTCTCGCTGAAGGGCGTAAAGCCCCTTCGCTGGGTGGGCCTTCTCTACGCCGCGGCGGCGCTCCCGTCCTATCTGTATTTGGGCGGCGAGGGCGGTCTGGTGATGGACATGGTGTTCTGCTTCATCATCGGCTGCGGCGCGGTGCTTCTGTCGGGCAAGCCGGACCTGCCCCGGGCGGCGGCCACGGTGATGCC
>CADAGW010000473.1:0-837 GCA_902787475.1 uncultured Eubacteriales bacterium | reverse complement strand
CCCATCATGTATCCCGGGTTCCTCTTCGCCCTGACCCTGCCCCTTCAGGATCAGCCGGACAAGCTGATGGCCATCATGTCCCTGGGGATCCTCTTCGCGGTGCCGCTGATGGGCGATGTGGGCGCGTATCTGGTGGGCAGCAAATGGGGAAAGCACAAGCTGTGCCCGGCCATCAGTCCCCACAAGACCATCGAGGGGGCCGTGGGCGGCGTGGTGTTTTCCGTGGCGGCGTCCGTGCTTTTGTCCCACATCGCGGCCCGGATCCCGGACGCGTTCCACAAATACGAGACCCTGCGGGTGACGGTGGGGCCCCTGTGGCACTACTACCTGTTGGGCATCGTGGGCAGCGTGTTTTCCCAGTTTGGGGATCTGACCGCCTCCATGATCAAGCGGTTCTGCGGGGAAAAGGACTTTGGCAAACTCTTCCCGGGCCACGGCGGCATGCTGGATCGGTTTGACAGCGTCTTGTTCATGTCCGTGGTCACCTATGCCTATTTTATCGTACTCAGAGGATAGATCATGCGCACCGTTGCCATATTGGGAGCCACCGGCTCCATCGGAAATCAGACCCTGGATCTGCTCCGCCGCTATCCCGACCGCTTTCGGGCCGTCGCCCTGGCGGGCGGCAGTCGGGCGGAGCCTTTGTTTGAACTGGTTCGTGAATTCAGGCCGCAGATGGCCAGCCTCGTCCGGGAGCCGGAAGCGATCCCGGACGATTTGCGATTCTGCGAATGGCGGTTCGGGCCGGACGCGGCGGCCCGGCTGGTGGCGGAGTGCCAGCCGGACGACGTGGTGGAGGCCGTAGTGGGCGTGGCGGGGCTAAGCTGCGCCATGACG
>CADAGW010000472.1:1669-3980 GCA_902787475.1 uncultured Eubacteriales bacterium | reverse complement strand
CAGGGCGGGCCAGGCGGGATAGAACTTGTCAAGCTCCTCGAACTTCTCATAGGTGTCAAGCAGCAGTCTCGCGGTGGGGTTCTCGGTCAGGTCGTAATAGACCTCCTTGTCGGCGTAGGTCCGGATGGAGGCGAAGCTGCCGCCGCCCATCTGCACCCGGGCGTGGTCTATGTTCTCGCCCCAGGTGGGAGAGGGATTGTCCTTGTCCCGCATCTTCACCTGATCGTCCACCAGATCGTAGGTGTCGCCCTCGAAGCCGTAGTTGGCCACCATGGCGCCCTCGGCGGTGTACATCAGGTCGCCCCAGGCCACCATGATCTCGGGATACTTGCACTTGTCGGAGATGGCCAGGCCGCCCCGGTTCAGGCCGCCGGCGGTGGGCCACTTGGCGCCCTCAAAGGGGATCATGGCCGTGTACTCGGCCACCAGGTTCTCTTCCACGGGCTTGGTCTTGTCGTACTGACCCACGGTGTTGCCGGGATGCCAGTCGCAGAACACGCCCAAGGATTCGCCGGTCTGGCCCATGGAGCGCACCTGCTCGCAGCCGATGGAGAAGGTATCCTTGTACAGCAGGCCCTCGTTGTAGCACTTGGTGATGAAGGCCAGCACTTCCTTGTACCGCTCGGTGGCGGGGAAGAACTCGATGGACTGGCCGTCCTCAGACACGACCCAGGGATCCCACCAGCCCTGCATATTGAAGCCGAACAGGGGCAGTATGTCCTCCACGGGGGTGATGTCGCCGGAAGCGATCCAGGGGATCTCGTTGTTGGGATCGCCGTTGCCGTCCGCGTCCTGCTCCTTGAAGGCCTTGAGCACCTCATAGAATTCGTCGGGGTTGGTGGGCATGGCCTTGCCCACATTGTCCAGCCACTTCTGGTTGATCCACATGTGGGGGGTGTTGCCCACGTTGGGCTTGGAGATCTCAAACAGGGAATAGATGTGGCCGTCTGCGGAGGTCACGGCGGGCCAGTCGCCCCGCTCCTCGATGATGGAGCAATAGGTCGGCGCGTATTCCGCCAGCAGATCGTCCAGGGGCACGAACACGCCCTCCTGGCCGAACTCCACCAGCTGATCGGGAGAGACTCCGCTCTTGAAGAAGATATCCGGATAGTCGCCGGAGTTCAGCGCCAGGTTCAGCTTCTCCATGCACTCGGTCAGGTTCACGGACTGGATCACGTTCACATGCACGTTGGTCTTTTCTTCCATCCACTTATACAGGGCGGTCTCCTCCAGGCTGTAGGCGGAGTCGCCGGTGCAGACGAACGCAGTCACTTCGATGGGCTCCTCCAGCGGGAAGGTCACGCCTTCCGCGGAAGCCACAGCCGTCAGGGCCATCATGCACACCAGTACCAGGGCCAACCATTTCGCAGTCTTCATACTCCATGTTCTCCTTTCATGATATAGGTTCTGGGTACGAACGATCACAATTCCCTCCAGACCCCTCCTTTCCCATATTCAAAAACGGTATCCAGGAACGAGCGGTACCAGGCCAGGTCAAACGGCGGCCTGCCGCAGAGATAATGGCTGCTTCCTGGACGTCCATTTTGTTCCCAATCCATGCGGTATATCTTCTTTTCCCCCTGGCTGTAGGGGATCTGGCATATCCCGTGGGCCCCCGGGGCTCAGCTCGATCTTCCAGTTGTCCGGCTCCCGCATGCACAGTATAAACGGCTCCTGGGCCCGCTTCAGAAAATAATACGCCAGCTTCTTCTCGCAGTAGTAATCCGCCACCGCGTCCGAGAACTGGGGCCACCCGTCGATCAGGTTCCACCATATGATGCCGGTGCGCCGGGGCTGATCCATCCGGAACATCTCCACGAAGAACTTCATGGCCTCCGCCTGGGAGATCTGGCTGGCCAGGGCGAAGTCGTCAAGATTCTCCGGGATATCTCCAAACAGCTCCCGGATCTGCCGGGCCATGAGGGATATGCGGTAGGCATAGCTTCCCCCCAGTCCCTTTTCCATGCTGGCGGCGTGGACCATCCAGTCGTCGTTCCCCTGCCAGGGCCAAAGCGCCTCCTTCGGCAGGAATTTTTCCAGCGACACCCGGCTGGGGCACCCGTGATAGCCGATCTCGCTGGCGAAGGAGCACAGGGAATTGCGGTAAAAGTCGGACTTGAAATAGTCCCTGGGCCCCCACAGGTGATATTCCGGCAGATACCTTTCGTCCTTCCCCTCCGCCTCCTTGTCCACAAACGGAGAAGAGGGCAGGTAGGGCCGGGTGGGATCCTCGTATTCCACCACCCGGGGCAGTACCTCCCGGGTGATCCGGTTGCCGGAGGGGTGCTTTCTGAAGGCGCTCATGTCGCAC
>CADAGW010000472.1:0-1654 GCA_902787475.1 uncultured Eubacteriales bacterium | reverse complement strand
TGCTGGCGGAGCCGCCTGACTACCGCCTCCCCCTCCGCCTCCATCACGCGGCAGAAGTCGTCGTCGGCGGGGTAGGTGCCGCAGGCCATCATAAAGTCCTGCCACACCAATATGCCCTTCTCGTCGCAGAAATCATAGAAATAGTCGTCCTCGTACACCCCGCCGCCCCAGCAGCGTATGGCGTTGACGCCCACGTCCAGGGCCATGTCCATCACCCTGGGCAGTCTCTCCCGGTCCCGGCTGTGCAGGGCGTCTATGGGCACGAAGTTGGTGCCCAGCACGAATATGGGCTTGCCGTTCACCGTGAAGCGGAACTTGCCGTTAAAGAACATGTCGGTCAGCGCCGTCCGCTCCAGGGCCACCGTCCGAAGGCCGGTCCTGAAGGTCTGCCTGTCAACGGCCTCCCCGTCCCGGGTCAGAGTCACCTCCACGTCGTACAGGGGCTGATCCCCGTATCCCCGGGGCCACCATAGCTTCGCCCCTTCCGCGCGGCAGAATATCTTCCCCGCGGTGAACCACAGCCTGTCGCTGGCTTCAAATCCGCTCTCTCCGCGCTTACCCTTTACGCTCACGGCGTACCGGCTCAGGTCGTCCCCCTCGGCGTGCACCTCGAAGAACAGCGCCAGGTCTGCGGTCTTCTCCTCCGCGTCCACCCCGGTGGTCATGAGGTAGCACTGCTTGATGTACTCTTTCGGCCTGTCCTCGATGTACACCGGCCGGTATATGCCCCCCGACACCATGCGGGGCATGATGTCCCAGCCAAACATGGAGGCGGATTTCCTCAGCCGCATGGTCTCGTAGTTGTACTTCAGGGCGTTGTTGGCGGCGGACACCTTGCCGCCCCTGGCGGCCACGCAGGCAGGCAGGATATGCACCGCGATGTCGTTTTCCCCGTCCGCGAGATCCGCAAGCTCTATCCTCCGTTCCACCAGCATGTTGTCGCTTTTTCCCGCCAGAGTGCCGTTTACATAGACCTCCGCCACCGTGTCCAGCCCCTCGAACACCAGCACCGGCGTATACCCCTCCCGCCTGTGGTATTCAAAGGTTCTGGCGTACACCATGTGGGTAGATTCCAGGGCCTGCGTCTTCAGGATGTTCTGCCCGAAGAAGGGATCCTCCAGCCGCCCGGCCCTTTCCAGGTCGATCTCGAAATTCCCCGGCACCCGGGCGGGTATGACCCCCGGCTCCGACGCCACCTGCTTCCATGTCGTGGGATGCTCCTTCTGCTCCGTCCAGGCCTCGTTCCGCTGATAATACAGCTTCCATTCGCCGCACAGATCCGTCCTGTCCCAAGCGTTCACGCACTTCCACTTCTTTCCTCCGCCCCCCGGCGTCCCGGTGTGGCGCAATATTATATCCTCCCGCCGGCCTGCCTCATTTTCCGTTCCGCAGGCCCGCCTTTGTCCGTCCTGTCCGCTCGTCCCGTTTCCGGTCCCCATCTCCCGTTTCTTTTCCCCGCCTTAAAAAGAGCACAACAAACGCGCCGACATCCTGACGCACTCCCGGCTCGGTTCCGCCATATGCACTTTTATCTTTAACCAAAATATATCACGAAAAACAACCCGTCACAATCACTTTTTTATGTTTCTTGTTGCGTTTTTTTTGATTTTGGTATATCATTCTCACATAGCCTCTTCTCCCGGTCCGCGCCAGA
>CADAGW010000471.1 GCA_902787475.1 uncultured Eubacteriales bacterium | reverse complement strand
TTGCCTGGAAAATAGTGATTAATTTAAAAATAAACACTATTTTCTATTGACAATGCGGCGAAAATAGTGTATAATGTAATCACTATTGAAGAGAGCAGACAAGGAGGTATGCTATGGCGAGTATTGTGTATCAAATTGATAAGAAGACCGGTTCGAAATATGCATTTGAGAGCATTTCATACTGGGACAAGGACAAGAAACAGCCAAGGTCCAAAAGAAAATACCTTGGCAAGGTGGATCCTGAAACCGGGGAAATTATTCCGTCCAGGGGACGGTCAACTCATAGTGCTGATACGGGTCAGGGGAAAGAGGCGGATTTAAAGTCACTTTATAACGAGATCAAGGAACGGGAAGCGACGATTGACAGCTTGCGCCGTGAGCTGGATGAATGGAAAGCAAAATACGGTGAGCTTGTTACTATCGTACAGAAGATACGCATCATGACGGAAAGCATCTGACCCGGAACACGGTGGGGGCAAAACAACATGAAGTATGACGAGGTGTGGATCAGGCAGTCGATGCAGTTTGAGATCAAACTGTTAAGGGACCGCGTGTCCGCTTTTGAGAGCGGGGAGAAATATGTGCAGATGGAGAAACTGCACAAGGCTGCCCGCGAAGGCGATTTCAGGGAAATGCGCCGGCTGAGGGAGGCACTTGTCGAAGCCAGAACTGAAAAACACCACGTCATGGAGATCTGGTACCAGGCCTGTGAGGATATCCAAAACGAATACGAAAAAAAGTTCAAGGAAAAGGAGAAAGAACATGCCCGCCAGATCAGGGAGAAAGATGAGCTCATCCGAAAGCTGCAGTCTGATGTAAAGAAAGAGCGGGATCTACGCGAAAAGGAGCATGAAAAATATCTGGCGCAGGCGAAAGAAGCATACGAAGCAAAAACTGAGGCGGAGGATCTGAAAGAGAAGGTGCAGGCACTCACTGCGCGGATCAACAAAGACTACAGTAATTCTTCAAAACCATCTTCCATGTCACCGAACCATAAAACCATCCAAAACGGAAGGGAGAAAACCGGGCGAAGTCCGGGAGGCCAGCGCGGTCATGTCCACCAGCGCCACCCGGACCACGTTGAGCCCCGCCACCGAGATCATGGCGATGGACGCGGGGCGCAGCCCGTAAAACGCCCCCTCCACCAGCCGGTTCTGACGGAACCTGGCAAGGAAGCGGGCGATGATCAGCGTGATAATCACGCTGGGCAGCGCCAGGGCCAGACTGGCCAGCATGCCGCCCGGGATGCCCGCCGTGCGGTAGCCGGCGTAGGTGGACATGTTGATGCCGATGGGCCCGGGCGTCGATTCGGAGATGGCGATCATGTCCGCGATGTCGGCATGGGAAAACCACTGGGGATGGCGGTCGCTCATCTCATACAGGAAGGGCAGGGTCGCCAGGCCTCCGCCCACCGAGAACAGCCCCGTCTTGAAGAACTCGAACATCAGCCAAAGCAGCGTCATTGCTCCTCGCCTCCCTTCGCCGAAGCGCGGTTTTTGCGATTGGCCGCCAGGATGCCCGCCGCGCCGGAGAGGATCACCAGCGCCGCGGCGGGAATCTTATAGGGTAAAAGCCCGGATAAGGCGTGGAGCGCGAACACCGCCAGGTACAGCCCCAGGGTAAAGGGATCGACCACCGACTTCTTCCACAGCCGGAGCACCGCCTGCAATATCAGCACGCACACGCACACGCGGATCCCCGCACAGTATGATGAGGATGGGGCCGGTGAGAAAGCCCGCGCTGGCGGCGACGGCGCCCTTCACGCCCCCGCGCTTTTCTCCGACGAAGGTGGAGACGTTCATGGCGATGATGCCGGGCGTACACTGGCCGATGGAAAAGTAGTCGCGCAGATCGTCCATCGTGGTCCAGCCGCGCTTGTCCACCAGCTCGCGCTCCAGGATGGGCAGCATGGCGTAGCCGCCGCCGAAGGTGACGCACCCGATCCTGACAAAGGTCCAATACAACTCCAGCAAACCGTTCATGGCTTCCTCCACTTCTTCCCTCATGCCGTCCCTGCCCCGTCCCGTCGGCGCAGGGGAAACGATGCCCACC
>CADAGW010000470.1 GCA_902787475.1 uncultured Eubacteriales bacterium | reverse complement strand
CTTTCGTCGTCCTCCCCGCCGCGTCCGTCCAAACGCGGGCGCAGTTCCGTTTTATCATTTAGTTATTATACTATCCTTTGCCCCCCTCGTCAAGATGAATTCCTATAAAATTTGACGCACAGGGCCAATTTTGCCGTCCTTCTCCAAAAAATCATGAAATCAACCTGCGTTTAACCAGTTTTTCTATTCCGTACCCCTTGAAAAACTTGACGGTATGTGCTAAAATAGCGAATGTCAGTAGAAAAGCCCGGGAGGTGAAATGTCTTGCCGAATATCAAATCCGCTAAAAAGCGCGTGAAGGTCGCCGAAAAGAAGAACCTGCGCAACCGCATGATCAAGTCCGCCATGCGCACGACCGTGAAGAAGTTCGAAGCCGGTATCGCGAATGGCAGCGCCGACGCCGCCCTTCTCTCCGCCACCGCCGCGAACATCGATCACGCCGCCGCGAAGGGCGTTATTCATAAGAACGCCGCGAACCGCAAAAAGTCCCGTCTCGCGAAGCGCCTCAATCAGGCCAAAGCGGAGGGCTGATCCCCTTCGGAAGTTTTCCTCCGTTCCTACGAGCGGAGGCTTCTTTTTTACTTGCGATGCGGAGGCGTGCCATGAAGCGCATATTCTCTCTCCTTTTCGTCCTTCTCCTCTCCGTCTCCCCGGCCCTCTCTTCCGCTCCCGCCCCCTCCTCCGAAGGGGCGGCGGCACAAGCCGTGCTGGACATATCCGCCGAGGAATTTTTGAGCGGATCCGCCCAGGGCGAGGACGCGGCTCTTACCCCCTGGGCCCCGGAGGGCCTCACCAAGACCATACTGGGCTCCGACGACCGGTACTACGGCGACGCCGCGTCCTATCCCAATTCCGCGGTGGCCCAGCTCTATCTCCACTATCCCTGCTGCGACAAATGGCTCAATCCCTCGGGCTTTATGGCCGGGCCGGATCTTCTGGTCACCGCGGCCCACTGCATGGTGTGCATGGATCACGGCGGCGCGGCGGACAGGGTAGAGGCCTGGTTCGGCTTTAAGAACACCAAGAACTTCCTCTACCACTTCACCGGCTCCACCCGCTACTGGTACGGCACCACCTTCCGCCAGCCGGACGGGAGCTACCAGTATACCTGGCAGGATCAGGACCGGGACTACGCCTATCTGATCTTAAGCGAGCGGGTGGGAGACGTGACCGGCTGGTTCGGCCTGACCTCCCTGAGCGATACGGAGATAGAGGGAAGCGTATACACCGTATCGGCCTACAAGGACTGGACCTTCCAGTCCAGCCGGGGCGTGGCCCATCCCTACAACGAATACATATTTTCCCACCAGGCGGACACCCTGCCCGGCTTCAGCGGCGGCCCGGTGTACGACCAGAACTACTACGTGGTGGGCATCAACGTATCCGCCTCGACCAACGAAAACTACGCCCACCGCATCACCGGCGGCATGCTCTCCGAAATGCGCCAGAACGGCGCCATCCACTAAGCAAAAGAGGTGCTCTCACATGAAGATCGATCTGGACTGCGACAAGCTCATCCGCGTGCTGGACGACATGGTGGCCTCGGGGGACGCCGAGAAGCTGCCCACCGAATACGCCGTGGATTTCTACGACACGGAGCCCCCCATGTGCATGGAGATCGAGTTTTTCAAGGGCAAGTGCCAGGTGCTCTCCTGCTACTCCCTGCTCTTTTCCAGCGACCTGGACGGCTGGTATACCGGCGAAAAGATGTAGCCAGTGTCCTCAAGGGGCTGATCGCCTGATGTCTCAGCCGCTTTTCACCGTATCCGGCGCCGTGTCCCACGGCCGGGCCGTGGGCCGCAAGCTGGGCTTTCGCACCATCAATCTGCCCTGCCCGCCAGACGCGCCCGCCGACGGGGTCTACGCCGCCCGGGTGCGCTTTGATACCGGCGAGGTCTACGACGCCGTACTCAATCAGGGCGCTCCCCCCACCTTCCCCGACGCCCCCCGGCGCATAGAGGCCCATATACTGGGCGACTGCGGCGACCGCTACGGCCAGACCGCCGTCATTTCCTATCTGTTGTATATCCGCCCCCAGCGCGCTTTCCCCTCCCCCGACGCCCTCTCCCAGGCCATCGCCAGCGACCAGGAGACGGCCAGGGCGTTCTTTCGGAGCATAGAGGAAAACGAAGGGAGGCGCTGAGGGCTCCTCGCCCTCAGACTCCTCGCCAAAGGGCCCAGGCCCTTTGGAAACCCTTCTTCCGCCTTCGGCGGGGACATGATTTTGGACGATCTGTCCCCCCAATTTCTCATTACTCATCAGCCGTCCCCACCGCATAACCTGGGCCGCCCGGTTTCATCCGGACGGCCCATTTCCTATCCTATGTTATTTTTCTCCCGCCAGATACTCTATGGCCCTCGCCATGATCTTCACCGTCAGGAAATACTTCTCAAGGTCTATGCTCTCATCCGGCATGTGGGCGCATTCCACCTCGCCGGGGAACAGGCTCCCGAAGGCCACCGTATTGGGCATGCACCTGGAATAGGTGCCCCCGCCGATGGCGAATGCGTAGGCGGGCAGGCCCGTGGCATCGTGATAGGCCGACAAAAGGCCCTGCACCACTTCGCTGTCCTCGGGCACGTGATACACGCTCCGTCCGCCCTCGAACCGGCACATGACCGGCGTGCCTTTTAGGGCCACCGCCATGCCGCCGCACATCTTCTCAAAGTCCGTGGCCAGCGGGAAGCGGATGTCCAGCCGGATCTCCAGCTTGTGCCCGTCGTAGCGCAGTATGCCCATGTTGCAGGTCAGCGGGCCGCACATGTCGTCCCTGGCCGCGATGCCCAGGCCCTCGCCGTAATAGCCCTTGACCCCCACCTTCTCGTGGATGGTCTTTATGGCCTCCCGGCTCTCTCCGCCCGCGCCCAGCCGGGTCAGGGCGTCCATCAGCACCGCGATGGCGTTTACCCCCTGCTCCGGGGTGGAGGCGTGGGCGCTCTGGCCCAGGGCGGTGATCTTCGCTTTGCCGTCCTCCGCGGCCTCCACCTTCACGTCCAGGCCCTTGAGGATGTCCGCCATTTTCTCCGCCGTCACGTTTTTCGTGCCCACCTGGGCCCAGGCCACGCCGGGCACCACGTTCACCCGTTCCCCGGCGTGCATGGCGTACACCGGGATACGTGCCTCCTCCTCGCCGCCGCCGAAGGCCACGAGGGTGATGCCGCAGCCGCCCTTTTCCGTATTGATCACGGGATATTCCGCGTCCGGGGAGAAGCCGTAGTC
>CADAGW010000469.1 GCA_902787475.1 uncultured Eubacteriales bacterium | reverse complement strand
CAGGACGAAGACGATGCCGGAGATCAGCGTGATGGCCATGGCAGCGCCGAAGGACAGCTGCTGAGACTGGATGAGGGCGCCCAGCAGGAAGTTGGAGCCCATGCCCGTGGACAGTGCGAAGGGGAAGTTGGTGTAGAAGGCCATCAGCAGGGTGATGAGGCCGGAGATCAGGGCGCAGGAGACCATGATGGCGGTCCTGGTGATCTCCACGCCGTTCACATCCGTGATGGACTGGGCCCCGCCGCAGATGGCGAAGGGCTGGACGGCCAGCACGTAGGCCATGGTCATGAAGGTGGTGAGACCGGCGATGATCTCCGTTCTGGTATCCGTGCCGCGGGCTTTGAGTTTGAACAGTTTTTCCATGAAATGACTGCCCTCCTTTTATTATTGTATGAAAACAGGAATGAAGGTCTGATTGCTGCCGTCGACCAGCCCCAGATCCGTGATGACGACGCTGGGCAAAACCGGCAGCGCCAGGATCGCGGAGGCGAGCACCGGCAGCCTGTTGCCGCTCAGCCTGTTGATCTTCTCCTGTACCTCGTCGATCTGGGCCGCCACCTCCTCGCAGGTGCTGAGGCTCATCAGCCCCGCCGCGGGCAGGGCGATATGGGACTCCTCTCCCTCCAGCACGGCGCACACGCCGCCGCCGTAGCGGCGCAGGGTGTCGGCGGCCAGCCAGGCCTCCCGCTCGTCACGGTAGATGACCGTGAGGTTGTGGCTGTCATGGGAGATGGTGGACGCGATGGCGCCCTTGTCCAGGTGGAAATTGCGGTAGACCGCGATGGCCTTCGTGCCGGTGCCGTAGCGATTGGCGCAGCAGACGAAATCCAACGTGGGATCGGCGCTGATATCGACCTTGCCGTCCTTCACGGGCAGCTCGGTGGGGATCGCGGTGCGAACGATGGCGCCCTCAAAGGGCGGCGTCAGCACGTTGACCGTGATGGTACTGCCGGTATACCCTTCAGGCACCCGCAGCTCGAAGGATTCGGGGCCGGTGATCTGGGGGATGTTCACGGTGTTGGGGAGCGTCACGTCCTTCTTCCAGGCATCTGCGCCCACGTACACGCCGTTTTCGGCGGCCAGCTCTCCCTCCACGAACACCGCCGCCGGACGGCAACCGTTGAGTTCCGGCACCAGCTGCATGTCGGCGATATATCCGGGGGCGATGGCGCCCAGGTCGTCGAAGCCGTATTCCCGCGCGGCGTTGAGAGTGGCCAGCTTGATGGCCTCCTTGCCGTCGATGCCCGCCTCGATGGCCTTCCCCACGACCCGGTTGATATGGCCGACGGTCAGCAGATCGGAGGCGTGGACGTCGTCGGTGCAGAAGGAAACGAAATCCCGCCAGGGATGATCCTTGCAGCCGTCCACCAGGAAGGAGAGGTTGTCCACGATGGAGCTGGCTCTCAGGTTGATATGGACGCCATTGCGGAGCTTCTCCGTCACTTCCGCGGCGCAGGTCGACTCGTGATCGGAGACCGGCCCGCCGATGCGGTAGGCCGCCAGGGCGGCTCCGGTGACGAAGGGGGCGTGGCCCTGCAGGAACATGCCGCGCTTGACGCCCTCCTCGATGATGGAGGTCATACGGTCGCTGCACTGGATCACGCCCACGTAGTCCATGATCTCGGCGACGCCGACCACAAGGCGGGACTTTTTGGCATTCTCCAGCATGAACTTGACGCCTTCGACGCCCATCACGTTGCCGATCTCATGGGGATCCGTGCAGATGGTGGTGGTGCCCCAGGGCAGGATGGCGCGGGACAGGTTTTCGGGGATCATCATGGTGCTCTCCACGTGCATGTGAGCATCGATGAAGCCGGGGATGAGATAGTTGCCTTTCCCGTCGTAGTGATCCCGGGCGGGCACGGCGGCCTCGACGCCCTCTTCACGGACACGGACGACGAATCCATCCAGCACGTCTACGCTGGCGGGATAGATCTCTCCGGTAAACACGTTGAGCAACCGGATGTTGCTGATCGTCAGATCGCAGGGGATCTGCCCCAAGGCGGCCTGGATCAGCTTTCGGGTGTCTTTTGCCTTTCTGGTCCTCATTCCGATACCTCCCCTTTAAAAATGAAAAGGCTTCTTCCACGTTTCAGAAAGAAGCTTGCCTGAGAATATATGTATTATATACGATATGGCCCTTTTGTCAATATAAAAACTCTACATATCTGTTGTCAAATCTGTGCCTATGGAACCGACCACAGTCTTCAATATGTAACAACCATACTAAAGCAGAGGGTCTGTTTCCTCCACTTTTCATTCAAACTATCTTTTTTCTGAATTAAAGTAAAAAGCTCGCTGAGTGTCGAAATGCCCCCATAGGTTGCACCCTGCTCACTCGTCCTTCATGTCTAGCTCATGCCCTATCATACGTGGATATGCGTCGATCTCCAATTGACCGCTTGACTTTAGGTCCTTCATAGTCTATATCGTACTTCACTTGGTTGATAAACCGATAGGACGGGCCCCCTTTGCGGCTTCTTCGACACTTTGTGATATAACCCAAAGGTCGAACGGATATCCGCCTCGGTGTACTGTATGCAAACCGCGTGCCCAGACTGGCTCCAAATTAATCCAGTTCATTTGCAAACTAAAACCCCCGAAAACGCAGTGTTTTCGGGGGTTTGGCGTCCCCGGCGCGATTCGAACGCGCGGCGTCCCGCTTAGGAGTCGGCGTATCTTCGGTGATCGATAAAGTCAGGTGCGTCTGCATTTTTCCCAAAAAGCCAGTAATCTAGGGATAAATCGCGTTTGTTCAC
>CADAGW010000468.1 GCA_902787475.1 uncultured Eubacteriales bacterium | reverse complement strand
CTTTCCTGAGGGCAGGCGGGGTCGCGGACGAGGTCGGGCTTGTAGGACTGCTGGGAGTAGCACACGAGGCGAAAGCCCTTGCTGCCCCATTTCTGGTAGCGCATGGCCGCTCCGCACAGGCCGCAGCGAAGAAGGCCGGTGAGCAGGTGGCCGTCGTCCCGGGCCCGTGAGCCGGATCGGCGCTCAAGCTCCCTTTGGACGGCGTCGAACGTGTCGTCCGACACCAGGGGCTGGTGCTTGCCGGGGTATACCTCGCCCCTGTACTCGATGCGGCCCGTATAGGTGACGCGGGAGAGAAGGTTCCGGACGGTCAGGTCGTAGTCAAGGCCCAGCTCCCTTGCGATGGACTGGGCGGAGCGGCCCGAGAGGAACAGGGAAAATGCGGCGCGGACGGTGTCGGCGTTTTCGTCCGGCACCAGTATGCCCGCGTCCCGGTCGTAGGCGTAGCCAAAGGGGGCGTGGCCTCCGCCGGGCCAGAGTCCCTCCTTGACCCGGGCCGCCATGCCCATGCGGGTGCGCTCCCGTATGGTCTCCCGCTCCAGCTGGGCAAATACCGACATCATGCCCAGCATGGCCTTGCCCACGGGGGTGGTGGTGTCGAAGTTTTCGTTGAGGGAGGAAAAGCCCACGTTATAGCGGTTGAAAACGTCCTCGATCAGGTACAGGGTGTCCTTTTGGCTCCGGGACAGGCGGTCCAGCTTATACACCACCACCCGATCCACAAGGCCCGACTCGATGTCGGCGATCAGCTGCTTCATGGCAGGGCGGTCCAGGGTGCTACCGGAAAAGCCGCCGTCCACGTAGAAGGCGGTTTGGGGTATCTCCCGGGCCACGCAGTAGGCGGACAAAAGCTCTTTCTGGGCCTCCACCGAATAGCCCTCCTCGAACTGGGCGTCGGTGGACACCCTAACGTAGAGGGCGGCGGTCTTCATGGCGTGAGCCGGGCGCGGATCCGGCGCCACAGCTCGTCCAGAGCCTCCGACCGGACGGGGGTGGAGCGGAGAGTTTGAAGGGGCACGGGTTTGCCCCGTATGGACATTTTTCCGATCTGCGTGTTCATGGGAAAAGTATGCCCAAAAATGGACTTTTCAGCCGGTTGTGGTTGCGTCTTTTGTAAATAAATGGTATAATCTGGGCATCCAAGCCTTGATGAGGAGGGATATTCATGAATGATCTGAGCAGGGGCATAGAGAAGATCCGAAGGGCCGCGGGGCTGATCCGTCCGGAGGGGTACAGGCCGTCCCGCCCGGTGGCGGATACGCCCATGTACATGCGGAGGATGGCATATGAGATGGAGTACGCCTTCGAGGTGTCAAAGGCCCGGGGCGGGGAGTTTGAGGACACGGTGGCCTCCGCCTGCGAGTATCTTTTGACGGCTCTGAACCGGGACGGAGCGCTGACAAAGGAGGCCTGCGCCGCGGCGGAGGAGATTTTGTCCCCCATGCGGGAGGCGGCCAAGAGCTATACGGTGCATTTGGTGGGGCACGCTCACATCGACATGAACTGGATGTGGCCCTATCACGAGACGGTGTCGGTGACGCTGGAGACCTTCCGGACCATGCTGACGCTGATGGAGGAGTATCCCGAATTCACGTTCGCCCAGTCCCAGGCCTCTACGTATAAGATCGTGGAGGAATACGACCCGGACATGCTCACGGAGATCCGCAGGCGGGTCAAGGAGGGCCGCTGGGAGGTCAGCGCCAGCACCTTTCTTCTCAAAGGCCATAGTTGAGGCTATCTCCTATCTGGACTTTGAGCCGGACACCTTCGGGCACTCGGCCAACGTGCCGGAGATACTGACCCGTGGCGGCGTGAAGTATTACTACCACTGCCGGGGATTCGGGGACTATCCCATATACCGGTGGCGGGGGCAGTCGGGGGCGGAGGTGCTCTCTTTCTGCGAACCCACCTGGTATCTGGGCGACACGGAGCCGGAATTTGCCCTGTATGTGCCCGCGTTCTGCGAAAAGCAGGGCATAAAGGACGCCATCAAGGTATACGGCGTGGGCGACCACGGCGGCGGACCCACCAGGCGGGACTTAAACCTCATCGAGGAGATGCGGACGTGGCCCATATTCCCCACGATGGTGTATTCCACATATAAGGCGTTTTACAAAAAGCTGGAGGAAAAGGCCCTTCCCGGTGGTGGAGAGGGAGCTGAACTTCTTGTTCACCGGGTGCTACACCACCCAGTGCCGGGTCAAGGCGTCCAACCGGGTGGGCGAGGCGGTGCTGGGCGAGGCGGAGGCTTTGAGCGCCGCGGCCAGGACCCTGGTGGGGAGGCCCGCCCGCACCAAGGCGCTGGGCAAGGCCTGGGAAAAGGTGCTCTTTAACCAGTTCCACGACATCCTCACCGGCTCCGGCGTGCGGGATACCCGGGAATACGCCCTGGGGCAGTTCTCCCAGGCGCTGGCCTGTGCCAATACGGAGAAGGCGGCGGCCATGCGGGCCGTGGCGGCCAATATGGACACCGCCCGGATCTGCGAGGGCGAGGTGCCCATGGAGACCATGTCCGAGGGCGCTGGCGTGGGCTACGGGTGCATGAAGTACGGCATGGGCCTGGCGGAGCGTGGCGCGGGACGGACCCGGATGTTCCACCTGTTCAACCCCCACGATCACGACAGGAGCGAGGTGGCGGTGCTGACGGTATGGGATTATCCCGGCGACATCAAGAGCGCCGCCATCAAAACCGCGGACGGAGAGGACGTGCCCTGCCAGCTTCTCTCCACCCGCCGGGAGGACTATATGGGTCACGTGTGCCAGCATGTGGCGGTGAAGGTGAATGTGCCCGCCTTCGGGTGGAACACGGTGGTATGTATGGGCGGGGACGACGATCTGGTGGAAAAGGAGTATCCCCTGGACGCCCGGGTGCACCGGCCAGACGAATACCGGCTGGAAAACGAATATCTGCTGGCCAGATTCGACGT
>CADAGW010000467.1 GCA_902787475.1 uncultured Eubacteriales bacterium | reverse complement strand
TCCACGGCGGCGAGGAATTCTTCCTTCTGTGCGGCGGTGAGGCGCTTCATGGGGGCGTTGGTCTCGCCGATGTCGTAGCCGCGCTTTTCCAGCATCAGCTTGCAGCAGGAGATGACGTCGAATCTGAGCATCAGCTCGATGAGGTCGTCCGCCTTCATCTGCAGCGGCTTCGCCTCCTCCAGCCGGCCGGCCTTCACGGCCTCGTAGAGCCTGACGAACAGCCGGGGCATGACGTTGTAGGTGGATCCGATGGCGGCGTCCGCGCCCATGAGCAGGCCCAGCATACAGGTCTCGTCCGGGCCGTTGATGATGTTGATGTTGCCGCCGTCCAGCTTCTTGTAGCGGGTCATGAGGTAGTAGTTGGGGTTGGTGTACTTCATGCCCACGAAGCCGGGGATGGAGAGCATCTTCTCCACGGTCTCCACTGGCAGGGGCGTGCCGCTCAGGGGCGAGGCGTAGATGAGCAGGGGCAGACCCTGGCTCTCATCGGACATGGCGCGGTAGTAGTCCATGACGCCCCGCTCGTCGTAGTTGAAGAAGAAGGGAGGCACGGAGGAGATGCCGTCCAGCCCGATCTGTCGGCTGTGGCGGGCCAGGCGGCGCACGGTGGCCATGTCGGCCGCGCCGATGTGGTTGATGAGCTTCATGCCCTCCGGCGCCTCGTCCTTCACGATTTCCACCAGCTCCATGCGGCGCTCGGGGGCCATGGCGATGCCCTCGCCGGTGGCGCCGCAGAGGTAGAAGCCGGTGATGCCGGTCTGGCTGAGATCCCGCACCAGGCGGCGCAGGGTCGCCTCCCGGATGGAGCCGTCCTCGTACACGGGGGAGAGCAGCGCCGGCATGATGCCGGTGAAGAGAATGCGGTTCATAAAAGCGCCTCCGTCACACGTTAAACAGGAACAGCGTCACATCGCCGTCCTGCATCACATAGTCCTTGCCCTCGCTGCGCACCAGGCCCTTTTCCTTGCAGGCCTTCATGGAGCCCTCCCGCACCAGGTCTTCATAAGGCACGATCTCCGCCCGGATGAAGCCCTTCTCGAAGTCGGTGTGGATCTTTCCGGCGGCCTGGGGGGCCTTGGTGCCCTTCTCGATGGTCCAGGCCCGCACCTCCTTGGGGCCGGCGGTGAGGAAGCTGATGAGGCCTAGCAGCTCGTAGCTCACCTGAACCAGGCGGTCCAGGCCGCTGGCTCCGATGCCCAGCTCCTCCAGGAACATCTGCTTTTCATCCAGCGGCAGCTGGGCGATTTCCTCCTCCACCTTGGCGGAGATGACCATCACCCGGGCGTTTTCCTTCTCCGCGATCTCGCGCACCTTTTTCACGTTCGGCAGGTCGTCCTGACCCTCGCCCAGCTCGTCCTCGCCGATGTTGGCGGCGTACAGCACGGGCTTCATGGTCAGCAGGAACCAGCCCTCCACCTGCTCGCGCTCGTCGTCGGTGAGCTCGCAGGTGCGGGCCGGGCGGCCCTCGTTCAGGTGGGCCAGCACCTTGTTGGCGGCGGAGAGCTCGACAGCCAGTGCCGCTTGGTCACGGTCTCCAGGTCGGCCAGGATCAGCTCGGTCTCGATGGTGTCGATGTCCCGGGCCGGGTCCACGGAGCCGTCCACATGGATGATGTTGTCGTCCTCAAAGCAGCGCACCACGTGTACGATGGCGTCCACCTCGCGGATGTGGGAGAGGAACTTGTTGCCCAGGCCCTCGCCCCGGCTGGCGCCCTTCACCAGGCCCGCGATGTCCACGAACTCGATGGTGGCGGGGGTGTACTTCTCGGGATGATACATCTCGCTGAGCACGTCCAGCCGGCTGTCCGGCACGGCCACCACGCCGGTGTTGGGCTCGATGGTGCAGAAGGGATAGTTGGCGGCCTGCGCGCCCGCGCAGGTGATGGCGTTGAACAGGGTGCTCTTGCCCACGTTCGGGAGGCCGACGACGCCTAATTTCATAAAATATCACATCTCCTTTAATACATAAGACCGTTTGGCCGTTGGATCGCGCACATGCCTATTGTATCAGAAATTCCCCGTTTTCTCAATAGCGCGGGCGCAATTCGGGGGAAAATAGGGTATCTCGGACAAAAAAAGCGACATGTTGGGGGGAATCCATTGCGCCTGATGAAGGCGGGTGATATATTCACTCTCCCAGACACCCATTCCACCTGGCCAGCCGTGCATAACCCGTCTCCTCAAAACGCTTCAACCATCACAGAAAGAAGCTGAGTCCCAGAAACATGATCGCCCCAGCATGACGCCAAACCAGAGGATCATGCTTTCGCTCATCAGACCGTTGGTAAAGCCCAGGCGGAACGCGCTGACCGGCAGCAGCAGGGAGACGCCCTTCAGCAGGGCATAGATCACCAGGACATTGGTGAAGGCCATCCACCTGGGAAGAACCGTCTTCCCGGTAATCTGCAGGTAAAACCAGTACAAAAATACCGGCAGCATCAGCGCTTCGCTCACCGGCACCAGCCAGGAGAGCCGTGAGAACAATCCCTCGCACACGGCCAGCGCGGCATCGGCGTATCCGTTCCCATGCATCCAGGAAAACAGTGTCAGGATCATGACATAGAACAGGTGCAGCGCGATCCAGGGCGTCAGGCCGAAGGCGTTGAGATAGTGATAGACCTTGCGTCGCTTCTCCTCTTTGATATATCGCAGCTGGTATAGCCACCTCTCCTTTACCATGCCATCAAAGCCTTTTTCTGCGCACTCTTTTGCATACCAGATATTGGCGGAACTGGTTGGCCCCATTTCATACTGACAGTATTCCTGGATGCGGGGATGGAGATTCTTTTCTCCGGGATAGTGAAGATTACGGTGCGTGACATTCATCCAGCGATGCACTTCTACACCCATCATCGCTAAATCCTGTTCTAAGTTAAAATTAGAGAACTCATCCATGACCGTAAAGTATTCCCCAAGAACGGCGACTTTTAATGGCAGTTCTCCCTTGTGTACCGGCATGCTCTGGAAAGCTTCTAACGCTTTTTTATAGCCTTCGTTAATGTCTTCACTGTTTTTGGCTTTATGCATATCATGCATAAAACGGGTATAAATGCTTTTGTATTTAACAGGATCTTCGCAAAAGCCGAGATTCTGATAATAATATTCTTCAATCGCATCGATATTTTGCATCATCTTCAATGCATCTAAGCCCGCTTTCATCATGCCAATCTTTTTGGCTTTGGGATTGATCTTTTTTAAAGCTTTCAGGTAATCCTTATATTTGCCGGTCGTGTAATCAGCCATATTGATATAATTGAATTCATAGCCTAAATCACGTAAGATTCTCTCGGCTAATTCGCC
>CADAGW010000466.1 GCA_902787475.1 uncultured Eubacteriales bacterium | reverse complement strand
GATGCCGGTGGAGCCGATGCGCTGGAGGACGAGGACTGGCCGCTGGGGAGCCTGCCTTTTGGGCCCTGGCGGGAAGAGACGGGATGCGGCGTATCGGCGGTATCCTTTGATGCGCCGCAGGAGGCGGAGGCTGCCGCAGACTCAGTCCTTGACCGGCCCATGCCCTTCTACCTTCATCCCGGCCTCAGGACCGGGGTGGGCGACTGCATGCCCTTTTTCCGGGACGACAGATGGTGCCTTTACTACCTGCTGGACCGCCGGGGGCACCGGAGCAAGCAGGGGCTGGGTGCCCACCAGTGGGCCCAGGTCTCCTCGCCCGATCTGATCCACTGGACGGCCCACCCCATGGCCGTGCCCATCACAGAGCAGTGGGAGGGCTCCATATGCACCGGGTCGCTGATCCAGAAAGATGGGCTGACCTATGCCTTTTACGCCGCCCGGATGTCGGACGGCTCCCCCGCCCGCCTCACCTGGGCCGTGAGCCGGGACGGGGTGCGTTTTGAAAAATCCGGGCGGTACATCACCCTGACCGATCCCTACGAGCCCGTGTCCGCCCGGGATCCCAACGTGTTTTTCGGGGCGGACGGGCAGTATCACATGCTGGTGACCACATCGATACGGGACGGCGGCCCCTACGGCGGGTGCCTGGCCCACCTGGTGAGCGGGGATCTGATGTCCTGGCGGCAGATGGAGCCCTTCATCGTGCCGGGCTACGCCGACCAGCCGGAGTGCAGCGACTACTTTTACTGGAACGGGTGGTACTATCTGGTGTTTTCCCATTTCGCCACGGGGCGATACCGCATGTCCCGCCAGCCCTTCGGGCCCTGGATCCGGCCCGAATACGACCTGCTGGACGCCCGGGAGGTGCAGGTGCCAAAGACCGCGCCGTTCCACGGACGGCGCTTGAGCGCGGGCTTTCTGGCCCGACGGCCCCGGTCCTACGCGGGGCACGGGGTGATCCACGAGCTGTTCCAGCACACGGACGGCACCCTGGGAGTGAAGCGGGCGGAGGAATTGTGGACTGGCCCGGCCAGATCGGAGGCCCTGCCCGGCGTGTCCGTTGCGTCGCCCCAGGGGATCGCCTTCTCTCCCCTCTGCCCCGTGTCCTCGCCCCTGCGGGTGCGGGCCCGGCTGACCCCGGCGGGGAGGGGCGTCCGGTTCGGGCTGGCGCTCACCCTGCCCTCCGGCAAAATGGCCCGGATGGAATGGGACGCTGGCACAGGGCTGGCCCGGTTTATACGGCCCGGGGAGGACTTTGACGAGGGACACGGCAGGGAACTCCTGCCCTGCCCGGACGCGCGGGAGGGGATCACGGTGGATCTGGCCCTGTGGGGCGATATATTCGATCTGATATTGTCCGACGGCCGGGCGGTGACCCTGCGGCTGGACGAGCCCGCCCATCCGGGGACGCTGTCTGTATTCGTGCAGGACGGGAGCCTAGTAGCCGGGAACGTCACGGCGGACAGCTATCAGCCGTAGAAAGGAAGCTTATGAAGCCGATCATTTTCGTATCTCCCGCCCGGGAGGAGGAGTATGCGTTTCTTTTTCAGCACGAGACGCACATATCCCCCGCCCAGCTTCAAAAATGCCTGGACGACGGGCGGGTGCTCATGGCCCGGGTGGACGGCCAGCCGGCCGGGTGGCTCAGGTGGAGCCTGTTCTGGGACAGCGTGCCCTTTATGTCCATGCTTGGCCTTGGCGCGGGGACGGCGCTGACGCATGCCTGGGAAGCGGACATGAAAAAGGCCATGTACCCCTTCGTCCTCACCTCCACCAGTCAGGACGAATACGCCCAGCACTTTTACGTGCGCCTGGGCTACCGGGCCGTGGGCGGCTTCACGCCCCCCGGCGACCCGCTGGAGCTGATACTGGCCAAGGAGCTGTGATCTTTTCTTCCCCGCTCACAGCGGCATCGCAAAACTATGTTCACAGATTTGTACCAAATATGTCATTGTACAATAAGCGCCGATATGGTATATTGATATCGAAAGTTTATCCCACTTAACCAGTAGGTTATTTGGCCGAGGGAACAGCCATGCTATCGCCTGAATGAAAGGAGTTCCATATTATGACCAGCAAAGAACGGGTTCTCAACGCTCTCTCCTTCCAGCCTTTGGACAGGACGCCCTTCGCGGTGCTCAACGGCCAAATGTGGATCTGCGCCCGCCACAATCTGACCGCCGCGGGCATGCTGGATCTGCCGGACGCCGGCGCACAGCTTTTGGTGGACGCGTACCGGGAGATCGGCACGGATATCATGACCTCCGGCTGCGCGGCGGCCTGGCCCATGATGGCCGCCATGGGCGGACGGGTGGAGATGAACACGCTGGCCGCTGAGATCCTGGCCCGCCCGCTCAAGGAATTGAGCGATATCGAAAAGTACGACGTGAACAAAGTCATTTCGGACATGCGGCAGGATCATTATTATCAGCGCACGCTGGTGCAGATGAAAAAGATGCGCGGGATCGTGGGCGACGAAGTGATGATCGGCGGCGGCTTCTTCGGCCCCTTCACAATGGCGGCGCAGATGCTGGGCGTGGAGGACTTCATGGTGGAGCTGATGGACAGCGAGGAGGAGGA
>CADAGW010000465.1 GCA_902787475.1 uncultured Eubacteriales bacterium | reverse complement strand
GGTTCCGCTCCTTCAGGTACTGCCCCACGCCGGTGACGGTGCCGCCGGTGCCCACGCCGGCCACGCATACGTCCACCTTCCCCTCCGTGTCCTCCCAAATCTCCGGGCCGGTGGTGGTCCTGTGAGCCTTGGGGTTGGCGGGGTTTACGAACTGGCCGGGAATAAAGCTGCCCGGGATCTCACTGGCCAGCTCCTGAGCCTTGGCGATGGCGCCCTTCATGCCCTTGGCGCCCTCGGTCAGCACCAGCTCCGCGCCGTAGGCCTTCATCAGCGTCCTGCGCTCCACGGACATGCTGTCGGGCATCACGATGATGATCCTGTATCCCCTGGCGGCGGCCACGCTGGCCAGGCCAATGCCCGTATTGCCGCTGGTGGGCTCAATGATCACGGAACCCGGGCCCAGCTTCCCCTGGGCCTCGGCGTCGTCGATCATGGCCTTGGCCACCCGGTCCTTCACGGATCCGGCAGGATTGAAATACTCCAGCTTCGCCAGTATCCGGGCCTTCAGGCCCTCCTCGTTTTCGATGTGCGTAAGCTCCAACAGGGGCGTATGCCCTATGAGCTGATCCACAGACGTATAGATGCGCGCCATTTTTCTTCCTCCCGTCCGCGCCGTAATTCCTACTTGTTTGGTAGGTTTATGCAATCATAGCACACCCCTGCCCTGCCGTCAATAGGTTTACACAAACTTCATTTCCTTCTTCTCCTCTTCCCCCGGATTTCACCCGGGGCCGGTTGACTTTCCCCCGCTCCAGGCCTATAATGAACCCGTGCGGCCCACCATATTGCCGCCCGTCAGAGGGGATATGATGGAGTTTTTGAAGCTGAACGCCCTGGCGCTGGGTATAGGGTACATACTGGATCTGATACTGGGCGACCCGGAGGGCTGGCCCCATCCGGTGATCTGGATCGGTAAATACATATCCTTTATGGAAAAAAGGCTCCGCGCGCGGGGCGGGAACCTGAGAAAAAGCGCCGTGCTTCTCACATCCAGCACGGTGATCCTCACTATGCTTTTGACCTTCGGAGCGCTGTGGCTTTTGTCCCTGCTGGGCCGCATACCTCTGCTCATCGGCATGAGCGTCATCGCCTGGACCACCCTCTCCGCCAAATGCCTGGCGGTGGAGGCCAGGGGCGTGGCGCGGGCCCTGTCTGAGTCCGTGGAGAAGGGCCGCACCCAGGTGGCCCGCATCGTGGGCCGGGACACCGCCAGCCTCACTCACGGGGAGATCGTCACCGCGGCGGTGGAGACCGTGGCGGAAAACACCACCGACGGGGTGGTGTCCCCCATGCTGTGCCTGCTGCTGGGCGGGCCGGTGCTGGCCATGGGCTTTAAGGCCGCCAGCACCCTCGATTCCATGGTGGGCTATCTGGACGACAAATACCGGGACATCGGCTGGAGCAGCGCAAGGCTCGACGACCTGCTGAACTTCCTGCCCGCCCGGCTCTGCGGATACCTCATGTGCCTGGCCGCCCGGCTGGAGGGGCTGGACGGCAAAAACGCCGTGAGGATCATGAAGCGGGATCACGCCAACCATTTAAGCCCCAACTGCGCCTGGACGGAATCCGCCGCCGCCGGGGCCCTGCATATCCAACTGGGCGGCCCCCATTCCTACTTCGGCAAGATCATAGACAAGCCCACCATAGGCGACAGGGACCGCCCCGCCGAAACGGAGGACATCGGCAGAACCGTGACCCTCATGTACGCCGCCTCCACCTTGTGCCTGGCCCTCTGCCTGGCCCTATCCGCCGCCGTGCTCTTCGCCTGCGGAGCGCTGTAAAGCCTTACACAGTATCCTTTCCATCCGCTTCAAATACTGAATCGGCCAAAAAACGTGGCTATCTACAGTTCCAGGCGTACCGCGCCGTTCCCGTCCACGTCGTACACGAAATCGGCCTTTTCCCGTGTGGAGAAGGCCGAAAAATATGCCTTCTCCATGGGGATCCATTCCTTTTCAAAGCGGATCAGCTTGTCCGGCCCGTTGCGGGTCAGGATCCTCTGCCTCTGGAGAGCGGGATCAACGGAGAGAAACACGGAAATATCCGCCCGCCTCAGCGCCGGGTGCTGGCTGTAAGAGCCCTCCACGATGCGGAGCCGCTGCCCCGGCACCCGTATGGGGTCCATGAGCCGCCACTCCTGGCAGGAAAACGGGCGATACACCACCTCACTGCCCACCGGCACGGAATCGATCTCCTCCGCGAACCGCTCCCGGTCCACGTTGCCCCCCGGCTTCGCCAGCCGCTCGGGGGTTTTTCGTTCTATGGGAAGGAAATAATCGTCCATATGGAACACATACGCCCCGTACACCCGCCCCAGCAGCTCCGCCAGGGTAGTCTTTCCCGAGGCGCAGTCCCCGTCGATCTTCACCGTGATCCCCCGGGCTTCCCCACCTGCACAACCCGGGTCGATCAAGTTCGGGCAGGGTTGGGCCGGACACGGGGAGGAGCAAGCCGGGTCGGAGGAGGACGGAATCGGGGAGGCGTCGGACGGGTCGGGGTGAGCGGCCAAAAGTGTCCTTATATGATCGAGATGCGTGTTTTTGGGGGCCGAAATGGGGCCATTTAGGGCGGAAAATGGGCCGTTTTGGGGCCAAAAATGACCGTCAATGGCCCGAAAAAGGCCCAAAAAGGGTACCGCTTGAGCGGGGATCAGCCGATAGGCCGGGTGGTAGGCCGCCCGGTAGGCCTCCGAATGGCTCACCGCCGGGAAGCCCGCCGCCTCCCACTGTGAGGCGAAGACCTGCCAGTCGGCAAGGGAGAACGGCGCGTCGCCACGCCGGGCCATGTCCGCCATCAGGGCCAGCTTGGCCAGAAGGGATTGGACGGCGCCCCGGGGCTGGCAGGTCTCTGCAAAGAGACCGACTATGGTTTGTTCTGACAGACCCAGGTCGGTAATGCCGTTCAGGTCCAGCCGGGCGATGTCCGGGCTGACCATTTCCGCCGGAAAGCAGGCTTCGGAATCATTACCGACTTTGGTCTGCTTGATTTGCTCTATTTCAGACTTCAGTCTCTTTAAGGCGGATCCCCTGT
>CADAGW010000464.1 GCA_902787475.1 uncultured Eubacteriales bacterium | reverse complement strand
AAAATACCACCGCTTTTTCACGGTGGAACAGGAAGGTTATTTGATCTCGGTGCTGTCCGCAGAAAAGGACCTGCCGGAGATTCAGCTGTTGACGCCGGAAGAGCTGCTGTAGTTCCGTTCCACGAAGCGCTTCATCCGCGCCGCCGCATCCAGCAGGATAGAGATATCCTTCGTATACGCCAATCGCACGTAGCTGGGGCAATAGAAGGCGCTGCCGGGGGTCAGGGCTACGCCCTCCTGGTCCAGCAGCTTCCGGCAAAACGATATGTCATCCTCCATTTTGGACACGTCCAGCCACAGATAGAAAGCGCCAGCGTTCTTTTTTGTTTCCAAACCTTCAATTTCAGAGAGGGTCCGGCAAAGCTTGTCCCGACGGTAGCGGAAGACGGCTTTCGTAGCAGCTTCGTACCCGTCGTCCATGGTCAGCACCGCCAGGGCCGCCCGCTCCGACAGGGAACAGGGGCACCGCGTACCCCAGGCGCAGGCCCGCCATGGCGTAGGTCTTGGAGGCGGCGTTGACCAGGATCAGCCGGTCCCGTATCTCGGGAAACCGATATAAGCTGACGAACTCGCCCTCGTACACGAAGGAGCTGTAGACCTCGTCGGCGATGAGATACAGGTCATGGGCCACGCACACGTCCACGATCTTGCGAAGCACCTCGGGGCCATATACCGCGCCAGTGGGGTTCACAGGATGATTCAGCAGCAGCGCCTTGGTCCTGTCCGTGATGTGCTGCTCGACGGCCTCCCCGGTGACGATGAAATCATGTTTTGGGTCCCCGGGCACCATGACGGGCGTTCCTCCGGCCAGGCGGACCATCTCCGGGTAGCTGGTGTAGCAGGGCGCGGGCAGGATCACCTCGTCCCCGGGGCCGCAAATGCAAGCCACGGCGGCGTTCAGCAGGGGTTTCGCGCCGGCGGAGATCAGCACCTCCCCCTCCTCCCAGCCCATGCGCTGGCGCACCGCCGCCTTCACGTCGGCTGACCCGGTGGCCGGGACATAACCAGTGCGATCCGCCTCCAGCGCTGCCACGACGGCCCTCTTCCCCTGCTCCGGCATGGGCAGGTCCACCTGCCCGGCGGTCAGGTTGACGACGTCCTTTCCGGCTGCGGCCAGGGCCCGAGCCTGCTGATCGAGGCCCATGGTCACGGAGGGCTGCACCTGTCTATACAACGGCTTCATCGCTTCTTCTCCCATCTGTCGATCAATAGATTGGCGGTCACGTCCCCGGCTACGTTCAAAGAGGTGTAGGCCATATCCAGAAGGCGGTATATGCCCGCGTACATGCCCAGGAACAGCGCCGCATTTTCTACGCCCAGCATGCCGAGATAGGTGGCCCCTAGCACGATGCCCCCGCCGGGGATGCCCGGGGCCGCCATGTTCAGCAGCAGGGCGAACAGGAGCATGGTAAGTAGGGTCCCCAAGGAAACCTGCTGCCCTGTCATCTGCATGACGAACAAGCCAAGCAAACTGAAGGACACCGCCCCGCCGCACATGTGCACGGTGCAGCCCAGGGGCACCACGATGCCGGTGATCTCGTCCGACACGCCAAACCCCTCCCGGCAGGTCCGCATGGTCTCGGGCAGGGTGGCCGCCGAGGAGCAGGTGGACAGGGCTGTCAGGAACAGGCGGCCGGTCCGGCTGAAATACTGTCCCGGCTTCACGCCGCAGAAAGTCCACAGGGGCAGGATCATGACTGCCGCCAGCGCCAGCAGACACCCACCGTAGGCCCAGGCCACGTAGACGCCGGAGGTCCTCAATACCTCGAAACCAAAGGTGCCCGTGCAGGCGGCCATCAGGGAAAGGACCCCCAGGGGTGTGGTCAACATGACGCAGGACAGCAGTTTCATGAAAAAGCGTTCCAGCTTCGCCGCGCCTTTTTGGAGTCTCTCCAGCTTGCACCAGCCCACGATCAGCCCTGCTGCAAGGGCAGCAATAAGGCAGGGGAAATACAGGGCATTGACGGTTATTTTACCACCCGGCGAAAAGATGTTTTGGAGCACGCTCCCCAAGGTGACGATAGCCCTCTCCCCCGCCCAGGCGGTCTCTCCCATGAACCGGAACCCCTTCCCAGGGGAAAGGACGGTATAGGGGATGGCGCAGAGCAGGAACGTGGCGGAGAACATCGCCACGAACAGGATGAGGGCCCGAGCCAGCACACCCGCTGCGGTCTTGCCGCCCCTCCCTGCGGCGGAGAAAACGGATAGGATCAGCGCGGGCAGGGCCAGATATTTCAAGGCCGTGACGTATGCGGTGCCGATGAAGGCGATCCTTTGGGCCCAGTCAGGCCGGATCAGGCCCAGCGCGGCTCCGGCAACGAAGCAGAGCAGC
>CADAGW010000463.1:1892-3846 GCA_902787475.1 uncultured Eubacteriales bacterium | reverse complement strand
ACACCACGATCAGCACGATCGTTCCCGCACTCATATCTCTTTTCCTCCTTATTCATTATTCAATTCAGTCCCCTCCCGAAGGGCGGCAGAAAGGGATCCCAAAGGGGCGCATGGAGGCACCCGCCAGTGGCGGAAAAGTGCCGGAAAGAGCCCAATGAGCAAAGGAGTTTTTGAATATACGGATTTCAAAAACGACTATTGCGAATTGAGGAACCTGGGCCCTTAAGCCAGAGAGTCTGAGAGGCTGGAAGCCTCTCAGCGCCTCCCCTGTGCCATGATCTTTTCTACCATATCCTTCTTCTCGAAGAGCACGCAGCCGCCCTGGTGGTCGTCGGTCAGTATATCGCCGCTGCGCAGGGCCATGAAGAGGGGCGATCTGAGGGCCTCGCGGAGGGAGGTATTTTTCACGTTCACGTCGGAATAGGGCGAGAAGGGACAGGGCTCCGCGCCGCCGTGGGAATTGATGTGGAAGAAGCCCCGGCCCGCGGCCACACAGCCGCCGGAGCTCTTTTCGTCCCCGGGGAAGGAGATATAGACCATTTCAGGCCGCTCCGCGCGCAGGCGGGCGATCTCGGCGCGAAGGTATTCCCGGTCCCCGTCTCCGGGGGCCAGCTCCTGGCTCTCCTCGGTCACGGGCACGTATTCCACGAATATCACGGCCTTACAGCCCCGCTCCGACAGGGTGTCCAGGAAATGGGCCGAGGTCACTTTATGTATGTTCTGGGTGGTCACCGTCACGGACGCGCCGAATATGAGGCCCCGCCGGTGAAGCTCGTCCATGTTCCTGACCAGCCGGTCATAAATGCCCTCGCCCCGCCTTTGGTCGGTGATCTCCTTCTCCCCCTCGATGCTCATGATGGGGATCAGGTTCCGCTTCTTGTCGAAGAGGTCGAAGTATTTATCGTCCATGAACGTGCCGTTGGTGAAGATGGGAAAGAGAATCCCGGGCCGCTGGCCCGCCGCCTCGATGATGTCCCGCCGGAGCATGGGCTCGCCCCCGGCCAGGAGGATAAAGCTGACGCCGATGTCGTCCGCTTCCTCGAATATGCGAAGCCACTCCTCGCTGGTCAGCTGGCTCACGCTCTCCCCGTCCACCGTGGCGTGATTGCAGCGGCTGTAGCACCCCGCGCAGTGCAGGTTGCACTTGCTGGTGATACTGCAGATGAGAAACGGCGGGATGTGCTCCCCCGCGTCCTCCGCCTTCTTCCGCTTTTTGGACGCCGCCCGGCTGGCCGCCGCGAATTTCAGCATGAACGCGCTCTCCCGGGGATCCTTAAACGTCGCCTTTAGGGCGTCGGACACCACCCGCTCCACGCCCTCGGTCATGTATGCCTGTATATCGAACTGCTGTGCGGTATTCACACTCTGCAGCCTCCTTTTCTCTGCGCATGCGCCGTTATCCATACCAAACCATTATACTATACTCATTCCGCCGCTTTTCGTAACGGATAATTGACTGTACCCATGCCAAAATGAGAGAAATATATTGTTTTCTCTCATTTCACAGCACGATGTCCCCCGGCCGGTACCCTTCCGGCAGGGGCTCCTCCTCCACAAACTCAAATTCCGGGTCGCTGAGTATGGGCAGGAACAGCTCAAAGGGATACCGGTCAAATTCGCACCCGTAGCCGCTCTGGCCAAACCAGCCGCCCTCCTTGGCCTTGAGGTTGAGATCCCGGGCGAATTTGGTCATATTGGAGCAGTCATGCACCGCCATGGGCCAGTTTTCCTCACAGGCCTGTGCCATGAGGCGCAGGGTCAGCTCCCGGCTCCATATGGGAGAAATGTACCCAAGGCGGGTCATGTACAGGTTCTCCCCGGCGTAGTTTTCGATGTTGTTGGCGTTTAAGTGGAGCTCCGCGCAGTTCATAAACTCCGCGCCTGTGGCCAGAATGGTGTCTTTTTGGGCCAAAAAAAGGTCCAAAAAAGCGGGCGTCATGGGCGTTTCGATGCC
>CADAGW010000463.1:0-1886 GCA_902787475.1 uncultured Eubacteriales bacterium | reverse complement strand
CCCGCCTCGGCCAGCTTTCTCGCGTTGTCCTCGGTGACCAGGGTGCCGTTGGTGTACATGTGCTGATACACCCCCGCCTCGTGGAAGCGGCGGATGATGCCGTAGTATTTGTCGATCTCCATGAAGGGCTCAAGGTACACATAGGCCACGCCGGTGGGCTTGGGGTATATGCTCAAAAGAAGCTCCACGTCCTCCTCCCGGAACCGGGAGCCGCCGATCTCCCAGAACCCTTCTCCGATGGGCAGCTGGGCGTCCATTTCGCCGTAGTTGTAGCAGAAGGGGCAGTTGAGGTTGCAGCGGTTGGTCTTTCGGATGGTGGTAAGGCCGTTTCCCATCAGGCAGGAGCGGCAGCCCCGGGAAAAGGCATCGTCCGGGCCCACGTAGAGGGTGCGGCCGGAAAGGGATTTAAGGCCCGGGATTTGGGCCATCAGGGCCTTTTGCCTGGCCTCCTCGGCGGTCTCGATCTGGGAGAATACGGCGTATACCAGCTCAGTCTGACGGGGAAGGATCGGCTCCTCCTCGGGCAGCTGGGCGAAAAACGAAAACCAGGCAAGGGCGTCCTTCTTGGATATCTTCATGTCTCTCCTCCGGGCCAAAGTGATGACAGAAGTATAGCACACAGATGTGAAATCCGCTTGAAGTTTCCCCCTGCGCTTTACAATTTCAGACAGGAAAAGGGACATTTTCTATGCTATACTACCAAGGCGAAGCGAAAGGAGAGATGATATGCGCGTTTCCTGGAAAAACTCCGATCTGCACATACTGTATAACTTTTTCGACGACATGGGCAAGGGCCGGTGCGCCATGCTCTTCAGCGTCGTGGTGCAGAACGTCATCTCCTGGCTGACGGGCAGTCTGTTTTATACCGCGTTTCTGCTGCACAACGGCATCAATCTGGTGAATATCGGGATACTGACCGCCATGCCCCTTCTGTCCAACGCCCTGGCGGTATTCTCGCCCTATATCCTTGAAAGATTCTCAAAGAGGCGGTTCCTGCTCCTGGGGGCCCGCATTACATATTATACGCTGAACCTTCTGTGCATCACGCTGGTGCCGGAGGTGATCCACGGGGAGCACGCGAGGGTGGTGGCCTTTGTGGTGATCCTCCTGGCTGCCAATATCGTCAACTCCCTGTGCACCAGCGGATATACCGTGTGGCATTTGAACTTCATCCCCGGAGGGTACCGGGCCGGGTATTTCGCCTCCTCCACCCGCATCGCCTCATACTTTGGGCTGGGCCTGGGCGTCATCGGCGCGCTGGTGGCCGACAGCCTCACCGGCTCTCCCCACGAGTACACCGTGGTGGTGACGCTTCGCTATCTGGCCTACGTCCTGGGCCTGGCCGAAGCGATCCTGCTGGCCTTCCCCAAGGAATTCCCCTATCCCCAGGCCAACAGGCCAAATGTGCTGGACATCATCACCAAGCCCCTGAAGCACCAAAAATTCCGGCTCACCATGATCATCATGTTTTTGTACAGCGTGGGCCAGAACGTGTCCGCCGGGGCGCTGAATGCCTACCTTCTGGATCAGGTGGGGGTGTCCTTCACCTTCGTGCAGGTGATCAACTTCATGTACCCGGTGTTTATGAGCATATTCGCCAAGTCCTCCCAGCGAAACATACAGAAAATGGGCTGGTACAAGGCCTTTGCCCTGTTTACGTTTATACAGTTCCCCACCACCATCGCCTACGCCTGCGTGAACGCGGGCAACGTGTGGGTGCTGATGCCCATCGTGCGGCTGATACAGCACTGGATGGGAGCCACCGCCAACGTGGCCAGCCAGAACCTGCCCTTTATCAACGCCCCCCGGGAGAACCAGAGCAACTACATATCCTTCAACTTCATCATCACCAACCTGGGATCCTTCCTGGGGGTGAGCCTGGGGAC
>CADAGW010000462.1 GCA_902787475.1 uncultured Eubacteriales bacterium | reverse complement strand
CAGCGGCCTGGGCCTCACGCGCCTATAAAAAAACACTGCCCCTCCTGTCCTTTTCCTGCCTTTGCCTCATCTGCGCCATGGCGGTGCTGGGCGGCGCGTGGCTGGACCAGCCGGCCTCATGGCCTGCCCCGGCGGAACGGCGGTCAAGACCGTGATCATACTGGGCGCTGCCGGCTTTCTGTCCCTTTCACGGCGGCCTTTCCCGCCATTTTTCCTCCGTCCCCGGCCCCCTCTGGCTGTGGGCGCTGCTCCCGATGCTTGCCAACCTGGGCGCTGGAAAGAGACACCCGCATGACGATTCCCGCCGCCCTGGGCCTGTGCGCCGCGTTTTCGGCTGTGCGCCTTGTGAACCTGGTCGTTCGCCCCGTGACGGATCGGCTGATACTGGCCCTGCGCTCCGGCCTGTTCGCTCGGGGCCTCTGCGTCCGCGCGGACAGTGTGGCCCTTCCCATGCTGGCCCACCTCCTGATCAACGGTGCGGCCTGCCCCAACGCCCCCTCCGCCAGCCCCACGCGCTTGCCCGGCCCCTCCTGGGTCCCACTGCCCCCGCGGAGACCTGCTGGCTGGCCCTGGCGCTGATGGCCGCATCCGTCCTGTCCATGCTCCGCCGCTATACCCGCAACACCTGCCCCCCCTCAAGCAAACACATGCTTCATGGGCGCTCCCCAAGACATACCTCCGTTGTCATTGCGAGCCGCGAAGCGGCGAAGCAATCCGTCCCCAAAAACACAAGATCCGCCTCCGCAAATCAGCGAAGGCGGATTTCCTTACCCCCTTACGGCAGGGTCTTTCCAGACGCCGTGTACAGCTCATACCACTCCTCGTGACGGATGGTCACGTCCGCGGCCATGGCGATCTCCGCCATCCTTTCCGGCCGCACCGAGCCCACGATGGGCTGCATGCACGCCGGGTGCCGCAGTATCCAGGCGATGGCCAGCCCCGTAGGCGTGATGCCGTACCGCCCCGCGATCTCCCGGAGCTTCTCATTCAGCTCGGGGTATTTGTCGCTGCCGATGAACGGCCCCTCGAAAAATCCATACTGGAAGGGCGACCAGGGCTGTATGGTGATGCCGCCCAGCCTGCAGTAATACAGCACGCCCCCGTCCCGGTTCACGGCCCCGGCGTTCTCCATATTCACGTTCAGGCCGCTGTCGATCATGGTGGTGTTGGTCAGGCTGAACTGCAGCTGATCCACGCAGCTCCGGTTCTCTCCCAGATACCGGTTGAGGAGCTCCATCTGCATGGGGTCGTGGTTGGACACGCCGAAATGCTTCACCTTCCCGGCGGCCTTCAGCGCCTCAAAGGCCCCGGCCACCTCCTCCGGCTCCATCAGGGTGTCGGGCCGGTGCAGCAGCAGAAACTCCACCTGCTCCACGCCCAGCCGCCTGAGGCTCCCGTCCACCGCCTCCAATATGTGCGCCTTGGAAAAATCGTACCGCCCGGGCCGTATGCCGCACTTGGTCTGGAGGATCATCTTCCCCCGCAGGGACGGATTGTCCCTCAAAAACGCCCCGAACCGGCTCTCGCACTCGCCCCCGCCATATATATCCGCGTGGTCGAAAAAGTTGATCCCCATCTCCAGGTCGCGCTTGATCAGCCTGTCCAGCTCCGCCGCAGACAGGGACGAAATGCGCATGCACCCCTGTGCCACCCGCGGCGCGTCCTCGCCCGCCAGAGAAAATCTCTTCATATTCCCATCCTCCCGTTTTTTCTCATAGTATAATCCCTTTGCCCGCATAAATCAAGGCCCTTCTCTTCCCGGAAAATAAAATATTGTGCTCCGTCCCCAAAAGGGGTATAATAGACAAAACGGAGGATCACTATGTGCGGACGGTATTTTATCTATAAGGAGCCGGAGGATCAGGACCTCACTGACTACCTCCGCAAGCTCAACCGGTACGCGGGCATGGAGTGGGGCTTCACGCTGCCCGGCGGCCGGCGCGTCATCAACGCCCGGGGCGAATCGGCGGGGGAGAGGCCCCTGTTCCGGGACAGCTTCGCCGCCCGGCGGTGCGCCGTGCTGGCCAGCGGCTACTACGAATGGGACCACAATACCCCCGCCCACGCCAAATACGCCATCCGCGCCCGGGACAGGCGGCCCATCTATATGGCCGGCCTCTACCGCATGGAAGAGGACAAGCCCGTCTTTTCCATACTCACCCGCCCCGTGGCCCCGGCCATATCCTTTATCCACCACCGCATGCCGGTGATACTGCCCCGGGACGCGGCCCTTCTGTGGATCGACCCGGACCAGAATCCCGCTCCCATCATGGCCCGGGCCATAGACGACGTGGCGGCGGAAAAGATGTTTTCCGGCCCGGAGCAGACCATGATCGACTGGGAAGGAGAGATGTGACAGTGGACAAGCCCTTTTACGAGGTGGTGGCCGCCCTCATATGGCAGGGCGGCAGATTCATGATCTGCCAGCGCCCCGCCCACAAGGCCCGGGGCCTTCTCTGGGAGTTCGTGGGCGGCAAGGTGGAGGCGGGGGAGAGCAAGGAAGCCGCCC
>CADAGW010000461.1 GCA_902787475.1 uncultured Eubacteriales bacterium | reverse complement strand
CAGGCTCCCTGTTCCGCTTTGGGTGCAGGATTGCCCGTGCATCGCAGATGCACAAATCCTGCACTTCCGCGTTGACAAACCCTGTTTGTCAACGCGCTGGATCCACCGGCGCGCCATGCCGGTGGATTTTCTTCGCGTCTGCAATGCCGAACTGCGGGGAATGGATTGCTTCGTCGGTCTTTCGGCCTCCTCGCAATGACGCGGAACCATATTGTCATTGGGAGAAACGAAGTGACGGAGCAATCCGTCCCCCGGGCCTGGTCATTTTGATGAAGAGAAAGGATTCAAGTGCCCGATCATCTTTTCTCGCCTTTCGTCCGGCTCTCCATCAGCCGCACCGTCATAAGGGCATTGTAATACGCTTCCCTTTCGTCCTCATACGTCTCCTGCCAGTCCACGCCCCGCTCGCCCACGGTATACAGCCGATACCGCCCGTCCGCCTGGCGGATGAGGCGCACGCTGTTTTCGCCGGCGTGATTCTCGTTGATCCGAAAGTCCACCTTCCTGTCCAGCCCCTCCTCACGGATTGCCGAAAGCAGCGCCTCTGTCGACGTGAGCTTTTCCATTTCCTCCCGCCGCTTTTCTCTGAGCAGGGACAGGATCTCCTCCCGGCTCCTTACGGGCTGACTTTTATGCAGTGCGAACCTTCCCGCCCTACCGCCCGTCCTTTCGGGGCGCAGATCCCAGTCCTCTCTTCCCGGGAGGATCACGCTCCGCAGCAGGGTCACAGGGCCCATTTTCACCTGCGCCCTGTGCCCGGCCCGGGATATCTCCACGTCCATGGCCTCCATCTTTTTGAGCCTGCAAACAGGTTTGTCATCGATGAAAAACGTGACGCGCCCCATCCCGCACCCCCATCCCCCGCAGGATATATGGAGCGTCCTGGGCTTTTCCGGCGTTTTTTCCGCGGGATAATACTTCTCCGCGATCCTCTCCGCCTCATCGGTTTCCAGCTTTACGCAGGCGGCCAGCGTCACGTTCAGATCCTCCAGCGTGGTATCCGCCGGGGTACAGCATATGATCAGATCGTCCCTTTGGAACTGCTGGTTGAGAAACTGGACCACCTGGCCCGGCCCCGTCAGGCGCGGCCTGTCCCTTTGCGGATTGCAGGCGATATACCCCAGCGTGATCCTTTCATGATTCGGCCCGGTAATGGCGATCTCCCAGTGGTAATGCAGATAGGCCCCCAATACCTCCTCCGCAATGAAGGTCGTACAGCTCGTATTCCCACTCGCCCGCCACGTCGCCGTTGCACACGTCCGGCTTATAGATCCTGACCGTCCGTTTCATCCCGCGATCCTCCCTGGGTTGTCTCATTCTTTGCCACGCAGACCGTTATCTCCAAAAGCGCCGCTTTTCCCGTCCCCCATCCCGCCGCAGCCTGCCGCGCCCCGGCACGGGAGGCTTTTTCAGATTCAGCGTGATGGGAAGGCATATCTCCCCCTCCTCAAGGGGCAGCGCCGACTCAAGGCAATGCGCATATTCCGGCCCCGTCAGGGGCTCCTCCGTCAGCTTGTACAGATTGTCCATGCTGACCCCCCTCTCGCTGGGGTCGTCATCCCACACCGATATATCGAATTCCTCGGTGATCAGCACGTACTCGCCGCCCTGATTTTTGCACAGGTACACCCACTTGTGCTCCACATCCCCCTGCCCGGCCATGGGCTCATAGGCCACCAGGCCCAATAGCTCATACCGATATGCGCTCAGATCCGTTTTCCGGTATTCCCCGTCCTCAAAGGTCGAAAGCGGTATGCGGCGTATACTGTCCTTCATCCTCTGCCTCCCATTGTCCCGCGCCAGGCCGATGCGTCAAATATCAAACAGATCGTGAAGGATCGAACGGCACAAAAGCACCCGGGCCTCCGTGATCTGATCCCGTCTTACCTCCCATTGGGTCTCAAACCGTCCGGGATAGGTGACGGTCACCTCGGGAACGGGCCTGCCGCCAAATACGCTCATGCCTTTGCCGTCTGCCCAGCACCGGTCCACCCAGTACCATTCTCCGCCCACCCGCACCTGAAACAGCGCCGGGCGGATCTCCTCGAACCGCTCCCGGACGGCCCGGGCTCCCTGCGCGTCCTCGGCAGAGAGTACGAACCGCTCCTCCAGGTCTCCGTCTGCCTCCATGGCGCAGTACTTCCCCCTGCCCACGCCCGTCATGATCAGTATGGTCCACCCGCCCTGGTACCGGGCCAGACAGGCGTTTTGGCCCGCCGCCACCTTCTCTTTGGGGAAGGGTCGGAAGGGGCCCTCCGGGCAAACGGAGATGGGCCTTCCGCCCAGGCTCGCAAACCCATGCAGTCTGGGGATCAGCCACATGCCTTCGCCGTCCGTCAAGAACAGGCTCTCCCGGGCCACAGGGCCGTTCCCGGTCCCCTCGTCGCACCACGCCGAATCGAACCCTTCGACCCCCAGCGCGTCCAGCGCGTCGCCCGCGCGGAATATGCCGCCCCGCACTTTTCCTGCGGGCAAAACCGCCCGCCCCACAGGCGACGCCTCTGGCTGCGCCATGTGCTCGAGGAGGATGCTCCCCGCCTCCGGGCCGCTTTTCACGCATCTCATTACTACGGCGTGGATCTTCCCGCCCATAAAGAGCGACAGGGTCTTATCCCCATTTGGCGCGCTTCGCTCCGGCATATCCATACGTCCTTCTTCTCCACTGCCGTTTTTCTTATCCCCACATGATTATATGCGCTTTTCGCCCATCCGTCAAGTCGGGAATCACTATCCTCCGCCCGCGCCGCTCCGGCGGCAAAAAAGCGGCCCCCTCCCGGAGCCGCCCGTGATCCTTCCCGCCGTCATTCGCCGCTGTATTTGAGCCCCCGCATCCTCTTTCTCTTCTTGCCGGGGCTGACGTTTTTGACCGCCGCTTCCCAGTTCGTTTCGCTGATCTCCATATATGCTCTCTGCCCGGCTGTCCTGGCCGCGGCCCTCAGCTGGGAAAAGCTGATATTGTACTCCCTCGTCCCCGTCAGGGGGCCGGGCGTGCCGATATGATCTCCCGGGCCGTGGAACATCATCTCGTAGCTGGACTCCCTCACATACGGCTGGCCCATTTGGTCGATATAATACTCCCTGACCACCGCGCCGTAGTCGTAATCATCCTGAAACAGCTTTCCTGCCATATTGAGAGCCTCAATCTCTTCGTACCCGTCGGTCACGACTGGTAGCGTCTCAAAAGGCGGACATGAAGCATTCCCCCATAAAAACCGATGTTTCCATGAATCAAAAAGAGGAACGATTCAAAAACGCATCGCACCCCAAAAAGCCCCGCGCGGCAGGATTTCACTACCCGAAGTACCTCTTGCGCAGGTCTTTGACGGCGCTTTATGACTGTTCGCGGTCATAGGCTTCGATGCGTCTTCTGAGAAATTCCTTATGGGGTTCATCCATGAGCTTCAACGCTTCTTCCTCGGAGATCGGGGTGCGGCCTGTCCTCTTATCGCCTGAAAGGTCGCTGCCGCACACCTCAAAGGAGCATATGTAGAGCTTTTTCGTCGAAAGATCATAGAAGACATCCCGCCACGCCCATGCGCCTCCGTCATAATCGCAGCAGTACACCTCATCGTCGCCGACATCGTCATAGCTGGGAATATAGCTGGGAGTATCCACAAGACCCCTCCTTACACCCGTCGAACACCCTGCCATGCCCATCGGGTATCACTCCCCCCGACAGCAAGCGGACGGGAGAACGAAGCATCCGCTATGATTATAGGATATTTCACAGTTCTTGTCAATCATCACGCCATTGCTTGATTCAGTGCGGTCAACGCCGCAGGTTCGTCAGGGCTTCCGGGTGATTCAAAGATGCTTCAAAGATGTTTGCGGGATGCTGTTTTCCGTATCTCAATTTGTATTGAACATGTCGTTGATTTGATTGCTGATTCATGCTATAATGGCCCGCAAAAAGTCCCAACATATTGGAGACACATTATTGAGGTTGAATCAGCGCCATTAGGTCGCGGGAAAGAGGGCAGTCTCAACAAAAGCACAACAGGCAGTTCCTCAAAGCCCTTGCCGTCGAGCTTAATGAACATTGATCAGCGGCTTTATCATATCGGCACGCTCCTGAGTGCTGTAGATCAGCATAACCAGCTGATCCATTTCATGGGAGATCACATGAAGCCGATTCGGACAGCCTTCCTTTTCCAGCACGTCATTCATATAATCCAGCATGCCCACATTGATCCAATCACCCCAGCTTTCCAGTTCAATGGAATACGGATGATCGTTGCATATAAATGATACGGTTCGTTTCCCATCTGTCTGCATCCACTCCACAGTTTCGGAGGGAATCATTTCATCCGTCATTTGAGACAAATCTTCCTGAATATCTGAGATGACCACGTCAGGCACGATGGACTGAACGCCCTGCAAAAACAGCGTATACATGTGCTCGACATCGAAAACCTCGGCATCAAACGCATAAACCTGATTGGACTTGGGCATCCATTCTCCCGTAGCTTCATTGAATTCGCCCATGCCCAGATTCAGCAGAATATCAAACATCGTTTGATTATCGCTCTCATATTGTCTTTGATAATACTGCTTGATCTCGTCAGGAATTTCAGGGTTGTCCATCATCCCGGACAGAAAGGCCGCGGTTTGACTTTCGATTTCCTGAAGGACCTGTTCGTCTAAGTCAAATCCCAACTGGCGAAGTTTTTCGATGGCCGAACTCATCCTGTCATCATCTCCAAAAGCATCATTTGCAGTAATACTGAAAGTGATCGCAATCAACAAAATCAGCAAAATAGGAAATGCTCTTTTCAACCGCATGGTGGGCCTCCAAAAAACGGGCACGATGATACTTCACAATCATCGTGCCCAATATAGCTTACTTCCCGAAATACCGATCCAGCAGACCCTTGAGCGCCTTGCCGTGACGGGCTTCGTCGCGGGCCATCTCGTGCACGGTGTCGTGGATGGCGTCCAGGTTCAGGGCCTTGGCCTTCTTGGCCAGCTCGGTCTTGCCGGCGGTTGCGCCGTTCTCGGCATCCACGCGCATCTTCAGGTTCTTTTCGGTGCTGTCGGTGAGCACCTCGCCCAGCAGCTCGGCGAACTTGGCGGCGTGCTCGGCCTCTTCAAAGGCGGCCTTTTCCCA
>CADAGW010000460.1 GCA_902787475.1 uncultured Eubacteriales bacterium | reverse complement strand
AGCATCGGTAGCCTCAACGACGAATACGTTGTACTGTGCCAGATATTGATCGTCAATATGACCTTTGAGGGGGACGTGCCGAACAACGGAGTGTCCTTCGTGGACGGAAACGGTGTGACCCACAGGTATTCATTTGAAATCAGCGGCGAGGACGGCTCGCTGATCATGAGACATTATTTACAGGGAGGATATACGAATGGAGAGACCGAACGCCTGGAAACAGTATGACGAGAACGCGGTCCGCGCCCTGGAGGAGGCCGCGAAGGGGTATAAGGACTATATCACCCGGGGCAAGACCGAGCGGGAGTGCGCGGCGCTGGGCGTGGAGATGGCCAGGGCGGCGGGATATCGGTCCCTTGAGGAGGTCATTGCCGGGGGCAAGGGCGTACAGTGCGGGGATAAGATCTATCAGGTGCAGATGAACAAGGCCGTGATGCTGTTCCACATGGGCAAAAGGCCCCTGGAGGAGGGCATGAACATCGTGGGGGCCCACATCGACTCCCCCCGGATCGACTTAAAGCAGAACCCCTTCTATGAGGACGCGGACATCGCCTACGGAGATACCCACTATTACGGCGGCATCAAGAAGTATCAGTGGGTGGCCCGGGCCCTGGCCATACACGGCGTGGCGGTCAAAAAGGACGGCGCCAAGGTGAATATAGTGGTGGGCGAGGACGAAAGCGACCCGGTGGTGGGCATTTCGGATCTTCTGATCCACTTGAGCCAGGAGCAGATGGTCAAGAAGGCCTCCGAAGTGATCGGGGGCGAGGATCTGGACGTGATGCTCTGCGGGCGGCCCCTGAAGGGCGAGGAGAAGGAGCCCGTGAAGGCCATGCTTCTGTCCCTTATGAAGGATAAGTACGGCCTTGAGGAGGAGGACATGCTCTCCGCCGAGCTGGAGCTGGTGCCCGCCGGGCCGGCGAGGGATTACGGACTGGACCGGAGCATGATACTGGGCTACGGCCACGACGACAGGGTGTGCGCCTATGCCGAGCTTCGGGCCATGATGAACCTGCCCCAGGCGCCCGAATACACCTGCTGCTGCCTGTTGGCGGACAAGGAGGAGATCGGGTCCGTGGGCGCTACGGGCATGCAGGCCATGTATTTTGAGAACGCCGTGGCGGAGATACTGAACAAATGCGGCAAGGGAGAGAACATATACCTGCGCCGGTGCCTGGCCAACAGCCGGATGCTGTCCTGCGACGTGAGCGCGGGCTTTGATCCCCTGTTCGCCTCCGCCTTTGAAAAGAAGAACGCGGCGTTTCTGGGCCGGGGCGTGTGCTACAACAAGTTCACCGGCTCCCGGGGCAAGTCCGGCTCCAACGACGCCAACGCCGAGTTCCTGGGCCGGATCCGGAAGGTCATGGACGACAACAAGGTGTGCTGGCAGACTGCCGAGCTGGGCCGGGTGGACCTGGGCGGCGGCGGCACCATCGCCTATATCTGCGCCCTGTACGGCATGGAGGTGGTGGACAGCGGCGTGCCGGTGCTGTCCATGCACGCGCCCCAGGAGATCATCAGCAAGGCCGACCTGTATGAGGCCATCAAGGCCTATACCGCGTTTTTGACGGATATGGGCCCGGCGAAATAAGACACAAAGGAATCAATACGGCCCCGGAGGGAGTGTCCTTCCGGGGCCAAATAAGGCGGTGTGTTTGTGGAAAAGATGGTGAATCGGGCCATTCGGTTTATCGCCAGCAAGGTGAACGTGACGGGACTGGAGCAGGAGACCAACAGATTGAAGATCACCGGGGAGCTGACGGTGCCGGAGCTCTCCGACGCCTGCCGGAGCCTGGCGGCGCAGGGCGTGGTGCTGCTGAAAAACGAGGGCGGCATACTGCCCATCCATGCGGGCACCCGGGTGGCGGTGTTCGGACGGACGGCCTGGGACTATTTCGCCGTGGGCTACGGAAGCGGCGGGGACGTGGTGTGCCCGTATAAAAAGAGCCTGATGGACGGGCTGGACGAGCTGGGGGTTCAGGTGTGCCCCTCCCTTCGGCAGGTGTACG
>CADAGW010000459.1 GCA_902787475.1 uncultured Eubacteriales bacterium | reverse complement strand
TTCCCGGTTCACGGTCAGATAGCTTGGATCCGGCGCGGAATGATCCCACCTGGCGCCCTTGAATGAGCGCTGATCTTGCCGTAAATGGATCTCCCCCACACCCTGGCCGCCCGGCCCGTCGTATCCTCCGGCGAAAACGCGCATATCCATCGCCTCCCGCGCCAATATACCACAGAAACGTTCAAAAGTAAATACGCCGCATGAAAAAATCCCGTCCTGGGCAAACTGGGGCCGAAACGGAGGAATTCATTATGACGAGCGGAAACGTGATACTCATCGCCGCCGGGGCGCTGACGGCCCTGGGGGTGGGACAAAGGGTGCTGGACAGACTGCGCCTTACCGACCGGCAGGCCATACTCATCGTGGCGGCCATGCTGATCGGTGGACTAATGCCGGACATCCCCATAAGCGGACGGGTGTCCGTCAACCTGGGCGGCGCGGTGATCCCCCTGATCCTGTGCGCCTATCTTCTGTTCAAAGCCGACACGGCCTGGGAGGTGTGGCGCACCATTCTTGCCTCCGCCCTCACGGCCCTGGCGGTATACTGGATCGGACGCCTTTTGCCCGCGGATCCGGAGGAGCTGCCCATAGAGCCCATGTACCTTTTCGCCCTGTCCGCGGGCCTTGCGGCCTGGCTGTTTGGCCGCTCTCGCCGGGGGGCCTTCGTGGCGGGGGTGCTGGGCATGACCATTGCTGACATCGCCTCCGCACTGGCTCTTTACGCCCGTGGCATCGATCAGCGCCTGGTCCTGGGCGGGGCGGGCATCGCGGACGGCATCGTCGCGGCAGGCTTTCTGGGCCTTATGCTGGCCGAACTGACGGGCGAGGTCACGGAGCGCATCACCCGGGGCAAGAAAAAAAGCCGCCGATCCTTCCAGGGCGGAGAGATCACGAAAAGGAGGGAGAGGGCATGAAAAAGTCGATCGCGGTCTGTCTTTTGATCCTTTTCGCCTGTCCCCTTTGGGCTCTGGCCGAATCATCGGAATCGATTTATGAGATGCGTGACGAGAAGGGCCGGAAGATCATGGCCCTTTGCGGCAGGATCTTCGAGGGCGACGAGTACATATCCGGGGACAATCTTCTATACCTGGTCACGGAGGTGGACGACGAAAACCACCTTGCCCATGCCGTATGCCGTGGGCCGGAGCCCTTCGACGCGGCGGCCTCGGCGCAGCAAACCGCCCAGGCGGATGAAAAGCCCCTCATCTGCATCTACCACACCCACAGCGATGAGAGCTACATCGAGGGGGACGGCAGCGAGTCCAAGACCAGAAACGCGGGCATATTCGACGTGGGCGACGCCCTGACGGAGGCCCTCCAAAAGAGGGGCTTCACCGTGGAGCACAGCGAGGACACCTTCCTGCCCCACGACGCCCGGGCCTACGAGCGTTCCCGCCGGGAGGCCGCCCAGATGGCCAAGCAGACCCCCGCCGCCATATTCGACGTGCACCGGGACGGCATCCCCGACGAGAGCGAATATGAAACCAAGGTGGACGGCGAAAAGACCAGCATGGTGCGCCTGCTGGTGGGCCGCCGGAACCAGAATTCCGCCGCCAACCGCGCCTTCGCCAAAAAGATCAAGGCCGCGGCGGACGATATGTATCCGGGCCTGGTCAAGGACATATTCATCGGCAAGGGCAATTACAATCAGGAGCTGTACCCCAATTCCGTACTGCTGGAATTCGGCACCCACACGCTCGACAAGGATCTGGCCGTGTCCGCCACGGGCTACATGGCCGACGTGATCGCGAGAGTATTGGGCGGGGACACCGCCAAGGCCGCGCCAAAGGGCGGCGGAGAGGAAGAACAAAGCGACAGCGCCTCATTTCACGGCGTGATATGGCTCATTCTGGCCGCCCTCATCGCCGCGGGCATCTACGCCCTCATCTCCTCCGGCGGCCTTGCAAAAATGAAGACCGTGTTCCACGAAATGACCGGCGGCATCTTCGGCGGCAGTCGGAAATGATGTCAGGATTTTACCCCACCTCAACCCAGTTTTGCTTTTGAGTCG
>CADAGW010000458.1 GCA_902787475.1 uncultured Eubacteriales bacterium | reverse complement strand
CCGCCGCCGGAGGATCCGCCGCCGGAGTAGCCGTAGATGTACTTATTCTTGATATAGCCCACGTTTCCGTTTTTATCAAGGCGCACCTTGACCCATACGGAGCCATGCTGGAGTATGGTCACCCTGTCGTTCTCAAACACGTAGTCCACGATGCCGTATCCGGTGCCGGGGCCGCCCCGCACAATGATGGAGTAGCCGTTGGGAATGTGGATGCTCTTATTGGGGATTTTGGCGGTAGGCGCGGTGGCGGACACGTACATCTCCTTGATATACCCGGTCTTGCCGGTGGCGACGTGGGTCACCTCCACCCACTTGTAGCTCTCGCTGTCGATGCCGTAATTGCCGGTCAGGGTGATCTGATCCCCGTCCTGCACATATCCGGCCACGCCGTAGGTTTTGCCCGCGCCCTTGCGCAGGTTGAGCGTGCCGCCTGCGTTGATGGTCTTGACGTATTCCGCCTGGGCCGCCACAGGCGCCAGAGTCAGCACCAGGGCCAGCGCCAGAAGCAGGGCCATCATTTTCCTCTTCATGGATCTTCCTCCTCGTCTCTATTCTGTCTATTTGGACACGCGGCGTCCCCATTTGGTTCCCTTTTTTCTCCGCTCCGTCCAAATTTTGCCTTGATTTTATTATATCCCAAATACATGACAAAAATATGCAAAGGATGCTATTCATTTGTGTCATTTTATGATATAATGTCCCCGGTATCCTTTATGCGAAAGCGAGGCGTACACTCATGAGCAAGAAACCCAACGTGCTGATCATCGGCGTGGACTCCCTTCGCCGCGATCACACCAGTCTGGACGGCTATTTCCGCCAGACCACGCCCCACATCGACAAGCTCTTTGGGGAGACCGGCACCAACTTCCCCCACTGCTTCTCCCCCTCCATCCCCACCCCTCCGGGCTATTCGGCCATCCTCACCGGCCGGGACTGCTTCGGCACGGGCGTGGTGACCCTTTCCAACGTGCCCGAGCTGCCCCCTGAGACCACCACCCTTCAGAAGATCCTGAAATCCCAGGGCTACACCTCCACCATGGTGGGCTTTGGCGACGGCCCCTTCACCCACGGCTTCGACAATTACCTGTCCTATCCCGAAAGCTGGGGCCGCTGGGACAAGGGCCGCTCCCACAAGGCGGAGAGCCTCAACAGCGTCACCATCCCCGAGATCAAGCGGCTGGCGGCCCAGGACGAGCCCTTCTTCCTGTTCCTGCGCCACATGGATCCCCATTCCCCCTATCTGCCGCCGGCTCCCTTTGAGCGGATGTTCTACGACGGCGACGAGTTCGACCCCAACAACAAGAGCCTGGAGGGCGCCTACAGCTTCAAGCCCTTCTGCGACTACTTCTATTCCTGGTTCCCGCCCCACTGTACCGACTCCAACTATATCGACGCCCAGTACGACGGCGCCATCGCCTACATGGACTCCTGCATCCAGAATATATTCACCACTCTCGAGTCCCTGGGCATCATGGACGACACTCTCATTGTATTCACCTCCGACCACGGTGAGACCTTGAACGAGCACGAATGCTACTACGACCACCACGGCACCTACGAGAACACCCTCTCCGTGCCTCTGGCCATGCGCCTGCCCGGCGTGGTGCCCATGGGCTTCGAGTTCGACGACATGGTGCAGCAGAAGGACATCGTGCCCACCATACTGGACATCCTGGGCATTGACAAGAGCGGCTACGTATTCGACGGCCACAGCCTCATGCCCCTGATGCAGGGCGAGGACAGGCCCATGGAGACCGAAATGTACATCACCGAGGCCACCTGGATGCGCAAGCACGGCTGGCGCACCCCCGAGTGGAAGCTGATCCGGGCCCTGGAGCCGGACTTCCACTACAAAAAGCCCATCGAACTGTACAATATCCTCAAGGATCCCGAGGAGCTTCACAACGTGGCCGACGAGAACCCCGAGGTGGTGGACATGCTCACCCGCCGCATGGAGGCACCTGCGAGTACTGGCACGGCGACAGGACGGTGGGTCCCTTCTACACCTCCAGCGACCAGGCCTACAACTCCAAGCACATCGGCGACCCCGAGGACGCCAAGAAACTCCAGTCCCAGGGCAAAGACTAACATCCATTCCACGCAAAACGCCGGAGCACAACGCTCCGGCGCTTTTGACGCGGTTGATCCCTGCTCAACGATCGATTTGGATTACGGATTGCTTCGTCGGTCTGTGACCTCCCCGCAATGACAGGAACGATGCGTGCGTATAGTATGTTGGTCATTGCGAGTCGCGAAGCGGCGAAGCAATCCGTTCCCCCTTTACCCGATCCTCTCAAATACCGGTATCCTCTCGATGGGCGCGTCGGCGTTCACCGTCCGTCCGCCCTCCACCGTCTCCCCGGTGTCCACGTTCTTCCACGTTCCCTTGGGCAGATACACGTCTCTCTTCCTCGCCCCGGGCCTCGTCACAGGGGCGACCAGATACTTCTCCCCGAACATGTACTGATCCTTAAGCTCGTAGCATGTTTCGTCCTCCGGGAACTCATAGAACATGGCCCGTATCACAGGCTTTCCTTGGGTGTGGGCCTCTTCCATCAGCCCCCGCACGTAGTCCCGCATTTCCTCCCGGCGCTTCATATAGTGGGTCAGTATGGGATACGCCGCGTCCCCATAGGACCACACCTCGTTGTCGGACCCGGAGGACAGCACCTCCGTACCGTCCCTGCGGAACACCTTTTCCCCGGGCCGCCTGTCCCCGTGCAGCCGCATCACCGGGCAGTAGCATCCCCACTGGAACCAGCGGATGAGAAGCTCCCGGAATTCCTCCTTCTCCGGCCACCCGTCGTGGAACCCGCCGATGTCCGTGGTCCACCAGGGGATCCCGGCGATGCCCATGTGGATGCCCGCGCACAGCTGCCTGCGGAAATCCTCCCAGCGGCACATGATGTCCCCGGACCACACCAGCGCGCCGTATCTTTGGCTCCCGGCCCAGGCGCACCGAAGCAGACACAGCGGGTTCTCTATCCCCTGCTCCTTCAAGCCCTCGTAGAAGGTCCTGGCGTACATCTGGGGATACACGTTTCCGATCTGCAGATTGGTGCCCAGGTGATACCGGTAATTCTTAAAATCATACGTCCCGTATTCCGGCTCCGCCTCGTCCAGCCAGAACAGCCTGATCCCGTCGTCAAAATAGTTTTTCTTGATGGTCTTCCACACGTACTTTCTGGCCCTGGGGTTGGTGGCGTCAAAGAACATGCTGTCCTCCACGAACCGCATGCCCACCTGCTCGCCGTACTCCGCCCGGATCAGAAGCCCCTGCTGGCGCATCTCCTCGTAGTTTTCGCTCTTCAGCGATATCTGCGGCCACACGGACACCATGAGCTCCATGCCCATTTCCTTCAGCTCCCGCACCATCGCCGCCGGATCCGGGAAAAACTCCGGGTCGAACCGGTAATCGCCCATCCTGGGCCAGTGGAAGAAATCGCACACGATCACGTCCACCTTGAGACCCCGCCGGTGATACTCCCGGGCCACGTTCAAAAGCTGCTCCTGGTTCCAGTACCTTAGCTTGCACTGCCAGAACCCCAGCCCATATTCCGGCATCATGGGCGCAAAGCCCGTGGCCTGGGCGTACCGCAGGCTGATGTCCGCCGGAGTCTCCCCGCAGGTGATCCAGTAATCCAGCTGCTTGGTGGACTCGGCGTGCCAGGTTGTCCGGTTTTTGCCGAAGCTCACGCTGCCTATGGCCGGATTGTGCCACAAAAACCCATACCCCCGGCTGGAGAGCACGAAGGGCACGCTGGCCTGGCTG
>CADAGW010000457.1 GCA_902787475.1 uncultured Eubacteriales bacterium | reverse complement strand
CACGAACAGGGTGTAGGCCCCCACGCAGCCCGGGATGACCATGACGGCGAAGGTGTCCAGAAGGCCCAGATCCTTGATGATCAGGTAGGTGGGCACGGTGCCGCCGCCGAAGAACATGGTGATGGCCCAGTAGATGTTGAAAAACTTCCGGCCCACAAGCTGCTTGCGGGTGAGCGCGTAGGCCGCCAGGGACGTGAGCGTCAGGGTGAGAAGAGTGCCTACGCCGGCGTAGAGGATGGTATTTCTGTAGCCGGTGAAGATGCGGCCGTCCTCGATGATGTACTTATAGCCCACCAGATTGAAGCCCCGGGGGAAGAACGTGACCATGCCCGCGTTGATGGCGCTGGGCGTGCTCAGGGAGGTGGACAGCACGTTCAGGAAGGGGTAGATCATGATCACCATGAGGAGGAACATGAACAGGTAGTTGAATACGTCGAAGGGCTGCACGCGCTTGAGCTTGCTCATGACTGTCACCTCACCACAGGCTGTTTTCGCTGATGTGCTTGCTGATCGTGTTGGTTACGAACAGAACGATGAACGATACGCACGACAGGGCGAACCCCACCGCGGAGGAATAGCTGTAGTTGGCGTTTTCAATGCCCTCCCGGTGGATGTAGGTGCCTATCACGTCCGCCGTTTCGTAGGTGGCCGTGGAGTACATCAGCAGGATCTTCTCCGTGTCCGTGCCGATGATGCCGGGCACAGAGAGGATAAACAGGGTGCTGATGGTGGGAATCAGGGCCGGTATGGTGATGTACCACGCCTTCTGGAAGCGGGTGGCGCCGTCCAGCACCGCCGCCTCGTAGAGCCCCGGGTCGATGCCGGAGAGGGCCGCCAGATAAATGATGGTGCCCCAGCCGAGCCCCTGCCACAGGGCAGATACCACGTATAGCGTGCGGAACCACTCCGGGCGCGTGAAGAACAGGATCCTCTCGCCCCCCAGGGCCGCGATCATGTTGTTGATCATGCCCAGGCGGGAGGTGAAGTTTTTCAGCATTCCCACGATGATGACGGTGGAGATGAAGTGCGGTACGTAGGAGACCGTCTGCACCAACTTTTTGTAACGCAGGTTGCCGATTTCGTTGAAGAGAAGGGCGAGCAGTATGGGAGCCGGGAAGGTAAACGCAAAGGAGATGCTTCCGGTCAGAAAGGTGTTTCGGATGATCCGGCCCGCGTAGGGATTGGATATGAACTGCTTGAACCACTTCATGCCCACCCATGCGCTGCCCCATATGCCCTTGCTGACCTTGTAGTTTTTGAAGGCGATGACCAGCCCGCCCATGGGGAAATAGTGGAACACCAGCGTCACCGCGAACGCTGGCAGCAGCATCAGATACAGCGACCTGCAGCGATAGATCCTCTGCCATACGGACCTGTGGGCAGATTTGGATGTCAGTACCGTACTCATGCGCTCACACCCCACTTGTTCTTTTTATTCAGAGTAGCAATTAATCTTTAACAATGCAATAGCCAATATTTTCTCCACTCACTAATTTTTTGTCATTTGCGCAAAAGGGCGTAAAAAACTTCGCGCAAAAGGCGGATCTGTAAAATATGATGGCCGGAGGAGAGCGGGCGGCAGGACCGTATTGACCCCCTCCGCTTTCGGATGGTATAATGCCGGTAAGCGGTCATGAAGCGGCCATGCGGCGAAAACGTGGACGCGTATGATTCGGCACGGAGGAGGATGAGGGATGAACAAATATATCGCGGCGGTGGAAAAGCACAGGGAAGAGATCCTCTCGGCGGAGGAATACCTTTGGTCGCACCCGCAGACCGGCTACAACGAATGGCTGGCCCATGCCTATCTGGCGGAGCGGTTTGAAAAGGCTGGCTATACCCTGAATCGCCCGGAGGACATACCGGGCTTTGTCACCGTGCTGGATACCGGGCGGTCGGGGCCCCGCATACTGGTGCTTGGGGAGCTTGACTCCCTGGTGTGCTTTGAGCATCCGGAGTGCGACAGGGAGACCGGCGCGGTGCACGCCTGCGGCCACTGCGCCCAGTCCGCGGCGCTCCT
>CADAGW010000456.1 GCA_902787475.1 uncultured Eubacteriales bacterium | reverse complement strand
CGCGGGGTAGAGCAGTCCGGTAGCTCGTCGGGCTCATAACCCGGAGGTCGAGGGTTCAAATCCCTCCCCCGCAACCATTTGGCGGCGTAGCTCAGTTGGTCAGAGCATTCGGTTCATACCCGGAGTGTCATTGGTTCGAATCCAATCGCCGCTACCAAGAAAAGCCTTGCATCGCAAGGCTTTTTCTTTTATATCAATATCCCCTGGCAGTGGTCGGCCTCGTGCTGTATGATCTGGGCGGTATACCCTTCAAACGTGCCCGTCCGCTCCCGCAGGCTCATGTCCTGCCACTTCACCCGGATGCGCCGGTACCGCTTCGTCCTTCTCGTCCCGTCCAGCGACAGACATCCCTCCTCGGCCTCGTACTCCCCGCTGCCCTCCAATATCACCGGGTTCACCATGATCATCTCCACCGGCCCGTCGCACACGGCGATGATCCTCTTTTTCACCCCGATCATATTGGCCGCCATGCCCACGCACCGGCCCCTGTTGGCCCTGAGCGTGTCGAGCAGGTCTCTGGCCGTTCCCATGTCCTCCCCCCTTGCCTCCTCCGATCTCTGGGCCAGAAACAGGGGATCCCGCACAATCTCCCGCACCATATCCATCCCCTCCTTTATATGTCCCCATTATACCACATCCCATCCCTTCCCGCAAACGCCCGTTTCCCCGTTCGTTTTTGTAATTACTTGAGAATATACCCAAATATCGTAAATAATTACCTGCATCCCGATTGACTTTCCCGGTGAATTGCGGTACCATGTTCCTGACAGAACCCGCCTCTTACCGGCGGGGCAGCATACGCAATACGGGAGGGACGCTCATGCAGACCATGACTTCCAAACAGCGCATCGACGCGGTACTTTCGCACCAGAGCGTGGACCGGACCCCCTTCTGTCTGGTAGACGGCGGGGCCTGGATCGCCAAGACCGAAAATCTGTCCTATCGCCAGCTGTACGGCATGGAGGACGGCGGCGCGTCCAAGATCGTCAAGTGGACCGACGAGATCGACACGGACATCGTCTCCGCTGTCTCCGGCGTGTTCACCGCCTGCCTCAACGCCTTCGGCTGTCCCATACACATCGACGAGCCCGGCCGGCCCACCGACACCGGCTCCTGCCTCACCGACCCGGAGGAGCAGATCCCCCTGCTGGACAAGAGCACCATCCGGGAGACCCTTCTGGCCAATGAGTTCGTGCAGGGCATGCTCCGCCAGTGCCGGGGCGTCAAGGCCCTGGCGGGCGACCGCAAATACCTGCTGGGCGACGTGGCGGGCCCCTTCACCATGGCCGCGGTCATGGTGGGCACCCAGGATTTCATCATGCTCATGATCGACGATCCCGACCTGGTGGAGCAGCTTCTCGACTTCACCACCTGCGTCAGCGCCGAAATGTTCACCCTTCTCCACGAGGCCGGATGCGACATCGCCATGCCCGCCGAGCCCGTGGCCAGCGGCAGCCTCATCAGCCAGAATATGTTCGAGGAGTGGGTCGTTCCCGCCCTGTCCAACCTCAAGGCCCGCCTCTCCGACTACCGTTACTTCTTCACCCACGTCTGCGGCGCCTCCGGCCCCCGGGTCAAGGCCCTTCGTGACGCCGGCGTCATGGCCTTCTCCGGCGACTACCTGGTGGATCTGGATACCGCCCTCACCGACGCCGACGGACGCCTGGTCATGATGGGCAATATCAATCCCGCCGGAACCCTGCTCACCGGCACCCCCGACGAGATCTATCAGGAGGCCTGCGAGCGCATCCGCACCGCCGCCGGACGGGGCCATATCCTCGCCCCCGGCTGCGATATGGGCGCCGCCACCCCCCTGGAAAACGTCAAAATGCTCTCCAAGGCATGCAAGGACATGGCAAAGTAAGAGGCGGGGGAGACGGGGGAGGCGCTGAGGGCTGCTCGACCCTCAATTCGCAATGGTCGCTTTTGGAATCCGTATATCCAAAAGCTCCCTTGCTCATTGGGCTCTCTCCGGCACGTATCCGCCACTGGCGGGTGCCTGCGTTCGCCCCTCAGACTCCTCGCTTAAGGG
>CADAGW010000455.1 GCA_902787475.1 uncultured Eubacteriales bacterium | reverse complement strand
CGCGCGGGTGGCGTTGGCGACCGCGATTATCAGGACGCCGACATCTCCGAGGATGGCGATCCACATGCTTATGAGGTCGGTGAATGTCGTAAGACCCAGTATGATGAATTTGACCGCCCGATATCATCTCACTTCGACTCCGAGACCTCTCCCCGATATGAATACATCTACGGTCCCAACGGCACTGTGGGCAAGGTGAAGGACAACAACCTGAACCGCACAGTAGAGACGGAATACGACCTGGCGGACCGGCCCATTGTGGTCACCCACCGGGATTCCTCCGGCAACCTTCTCTACCGCACCTCTCTGGACTATGACAAGTGCCATATCCAGGGCTGTGGGCATACTGACGCGATCCACTGTGAGTACACGGCCAAGGGCAATCTCACCCAGTTCAAGGAAGAGATTGACAGCAGGGCCCACCTTACGGCCTACCAGTACGACAAGGACAACCGCACCACCCAGGTGCAGTTCGGTGACACTACCCACAAGGTGAGTTACACCTATGACGCCCTGGGCCGCGTGACGACCCGGTCTGCTGTGAACGGCAGCAATACCGCTTCTTCCACTTACACTTATGCCGCAGGTTATACGGTGGACGGCGCAACCAGCACCACGCCCCTGGTGACGAAGATTACCCAGCCGCAGATCAGCTTCGAGTATGCCTACGACAACGCCGGGAATATCACCAGCGAGAAGCGGGGCAGTCTGACTACGACCTATGTCTACGATGCTCTTGGACAGCTCATCCGTGTGAACGATCCTCACGGGAGCGCCGCCCGGATCTGTGAGTACGGCCGGGGCCACCGCGCAAAATGCGTCCTCCTGCCGCCTTCCCCTCGCCGCATTTTTATAACGCGCTGGGCGTTGCCGGCCGCGGCGGGGTGTGCTATAATACATGGGAACGGGGGGATCGGTATGGAAAAATGCGTGATCGGCGTGGACTTTGGCACCCTGTCGGCCCGCTCGCTGCTGGTGGACGCGGCCACGGGGCGGGAGCTGGCGTCATATGAGGCCAAATATCGCCACGGCGTGATGGACCGGGCGCTGCCCTGCGGGGACAAGCTGCCCGCCGGCTGGGCGCTCCAGCACCCGGATGATTATCTGACCTGCCTGAAGGATTCCGTGCGTGGCGCTCTGGCGGCCTCCGGTGTGGACCCGCGGGACGTGATCGGCATCGGCGTGGACTTCACCGCCTGCACCATGCTCGCGGTAAACGAGAGCCTCACGCCATTGTGCCTTCTGCCGGAATACGCCGCCCGGCCCCACGCCTGGGTCAAGCTGTGGAAGCACCACGGGGCCCAGTGGGAGGCGGATCGCATGACCGAGGCGGCCCGGGAGCGGGGCGAACCGTTTCTCTCCCGCTACGGCGGCAAGGTGTCCTCCGAGTGGATGCTGCCCAAGATATACGAGACACTGCGGGCCGACCCGGAGCTGTACCAAAGGGCCCGCTTCATGGAGGCGGGGGACTGGATCGTGTACCGGCTCTGCGGCCGGGCCCTCCGCTCCTCCACCATGGCGGGCTACAAAGCCTTCTGGCACAAGAAAAATGGCCCGCCCAGCCCGGACTACTTCAAAAGCGTCGATCCCCGCCTGGAGACCGTCATGACGGACAAGCTCATCGGCCCCGTGGCCCCCGTGGGCACCCGGGCCGGGGGTCTCACCGCCCAAATGGCCTCAGAGCTGGGGCTTATGGAGGGCACCGCCGTGTCCGTGTGCGCCGTGGACGCCCACGTGTCCCTGCCCGGCGCGGGCATCACACAGCCGGGGAAGCTGCTGATGATCCTGGGCACCTCCGGCTGCCACATCCTACTGGACGACAAAGACGTGCCCGTCCCCGGCATGTGCGGCGCGGTGGAGGACGGCGTGGTGCCGGGCCTCATCGGCTACGAGGCGGGCCAGACCTGCTTGGGCGACCACTTCAACTGGTTCGTGGAAAAATGCGTACCCGCCTCCTATACCCGCGCGGCGGAGGAAGCGGGGGAGGGCATTCACGCCCATCTCACCCGCCTGGCCCGGGCCCTCACGCCCGG
>CADAGW010000454.1 GCA_902787475.1 uncultured Eubacteriales bacterium | reverse complement strand
CTCAGCCCGTCTCACATACGCCAGGATCGACCCCTCGTCCTCCATCTGCTCCATGGCGCTGGGGTAGGGATACTCCACGCTGGTGGCTCCCGGCGGCTGCAGGGTCATATCCCCGTCGCTCCAATACATGGCCAGCCGCTTATTAGGGTCGTCCCCGGACCCCGCCATGCCGATCTCCTCCCCGTAATACACGAAGCTGCTGCCGCCGAATATGGCCAGCAGCCCCTCCCCGAACTTGGCCTTGCTCCTGTCGCTTCGGGCCTGCAGACTGCCCACGGCCCGCCCGGTGTCGTGGTTCCCCAAAAACGGGGCCAGCAGCCTGTCCCCGATGGCGCTTCTGGCCTTGTCCACGGCCTTCATATACGCCTGCGCGGGCTTTTTGGAGCGTATGGAGGAAATGATGCTCCCCTCGGCCTGGGACGCGGGGAACAGGAAAAAGGCGTCCACGCCGCTCTCGTAATACCTTGCGATCTGCTCCATGCCCGTCCAGGCCTCGCCCACCAGGAAGCTGCCGGCCTTGATCTCCTCACAGGTCTCCTTGAGCCACCGCAAAACCGCGATATTCTTCTCCTCGTCCCCAGTAAAATAGCTGGTCACCGCGTCCAGCCGGAACCCGTCCGCGTCCATGTCTGTGAGCCAATACGCCAATATCTCCCGTATCCTCTCCCGCACCCTTTCGCTGTCCAGGTTCAGATCGGGCATGCCGCCCCCGGCGAACTGCTCCTCGTAATACCACCCCGTGTTCCCCAGCGGCACCATGGCCCCGCCGTCCTCCCGGGCAAAGTGATAATACTCCACGTGCTCCTCCGCCTCGTCTCCCGCCTCCAGGGCCTTTTCCGCCGCCCGGAACCAGGGATGCTCCACGGAGGTGTGGTTCACCGGCAGATCCACGATGACCTTGATCCCCCGCTCGTGGCACGCGTCCACCAGATGCCGCATGTCCTCACCGTCCCCGTACTCCCCGTCCACCGCCATATAATCCGTCACGTCATACTTGTGGTACGACGGGCTGGGCATCACCGGCATCAGCCATATCCCGGTCACGTTCAGCGCCTGGATGTAGTCAAGCCGCTCTATCACCCCGCCCAGATCCCCGATCCCGTCCCCGTCCGAATCCTGATAGGACCGGACGAATATCTCATACCAGTTGTCAAAAGGCCTCTCCGCCTCCTCAGCCCCGGCACAGGCCGCGCATCCCAGCGCCAGCGCCGCAGCCAGCCACATACACACCCATTTCCGCATATATCCCGCCTCCGTTTCATTCATGCCCTTATTGTACCAGATTCTTTTCGTTCTGTCGATACGCAATTCGCCTCATTCGCCTATCCATGTGCGCTATCCGTCCACCCAGGCGCTGATCACCCGGGCGGAGAACGCCCTGTTCCAGCGGGCCTACGGCGACACGGAGCTCACGGAGCACATGAGCGAGCGGGCCGATCCGGAGGCTAAGAACGCCGTGCAGGCGCTGATGAACACGGCGGCCAGGGTGGCGGAGATCCAGGACAGGATAAAAGCCGGGGAACTTCACGACATCGACTTCGCCGGAGATCTGGCGGAGGCGGCCAAGCAGTATGTGGAGCTCAAGCGCACAGGGCAGAACGTGCAGGACTGGCTGGACCAGGAGAGCCTGTTCGACCAGGACGAGACGGTGCGCTCCCTGGTGGGGATGATGGAGAAATACAAGCGCAGCGGCGTGAAGCTGACCAGCGCCATCAACGACATACTGGGCTAGGTAGAGGCCGCGGGGAACCCCGGACAGACCAGCCTGATCGAGACGGCTGTGCCCACGAAGGGGGAGATCATCGAGCGGGCGAGCGCGGAAGACGGGGTAAGGTATTCGCTGAGGCCACAAGATCCAGAAACGATGTCAGTTAAGGACCAGCTCAGAGCGCATCAGGACGAGCTGAACAAAATGGATCCTGTATATCAGTTCAGCGTAGATTATCAGCCGACAGGGAATAAGGCGGGCGACATTAATTGGGCACTATCCCAGTTACAGGACTATGGGTATGAAGTTAGCAGAAAAGGGTTTGGC
>CADAGW010000453.1 GCA_902787475.1 uncultured Eubacteriales bacterium | reverse complement strand
GTTCCGTCCTCCGCCGCCAGCGTTCTGAGCGGGTACCAGCTGCGCCCGTCCGGCGAGACCTCGCAGAACAGCACGGTTTCGTGCAGGATCCAGGCCGCGTCGGAAGCGGCGATCTCCTCCTGGGTGTGGGCGGCAAAATGGCCCGAGGGCTCCATCACGCCGCTCTGTATGATGGCCTTGTGGTAAAGCCCGTCCGCTATGGGCATCTGCATCAGGGTGATCACCTTGCCGCCGCCGCCGGACTGGCCCATGATGGTCACGTTATCCGGGTCGCCGCCGAAGGAGGATATGTTTTTCTGCACCCACTTCAGCGCCGCCACCAGATCCAGCATGCCCGCGTTGACGCTGTGGGCGTATTTTTCGCCGTAATCCGCCATGTTCATGTACCCGAACATATTGAGCCTGTGGGTCACCGACACCACCACCACGTTGCCCACCCGGCTCAGCTCTTCCCCGTCGTAGGCGTCCAGCTCCGTGGCGGAGCCGCCGGTGTACCCGCCGCCGTGGATCCACACCATCACGGGCTTCTTTTCGCCCAGGCTCTCCCAGGGCGTCCACACGTTCAGGTACTGGCAGTTTTCGTTTTCGGGGTAATATCGCCTGACCAGCGTGAAGGCGTCGTATCGCACCTGGCCCGGATCCCATACCGCGTTGTCTCCCGTGTGCTCGGCGGGGTTTGGGCAGTTGTAGCCGTAGTTCATGCAGTCCAGTACGCCCTCCCAGGCTTCCATCTCCACGGGCGGCTCGAACCGGGCGGCCCGGGCGTAGCGGATGCCCCGGAAGGCGGCGATGCCGTCGGCGATAAAGCCCCGCACACGGCCCTTGTCCGTGACGGCGATGGGGGAGTCCTCGGTGCAAACGATGTGCCTGTGCTGATGATTGATCATGCGTATCCGCCTCCCGTGTCTGTATGCCCCTATGATAGCATGACTGATTTGGCAAGAGAATGGCATACATCCCCAAAAACATGGCAAATATGGTATTTTCTGTGAAACCGTATTTGACTGCCCCTCTCCCCTTGCGCACCGCCGCCGGGTCTGATATGATATGCACGGAGGCGATGCGCATGAAGCGGCAGAGGGTGACCAGGCACTTTCCCCATGCTCCCGGAGCGTCCCTGTCGGTGGGCTCGGTGGGCCCGGAGGAGGACATATGGCGGGATCCCTCCCAGTACCGCACGGCTCTTACGCTGACGGGCGAGGCCCGGCTGACCCTGGGAGGGGAGCAGACCGCTCTCCTGTCGGGAGACGTGTTCCAGCTGATGGCCGGGGAGACGGCGGATATCATGGGCGAACACGCCCTTTTCTACTTGACGGCCCTCCCCGCCGCCACGGGCCATGCCCTGTGGGAGGCGGGCCTCATCCAGCGGGCCCGCTCCTTCCCCGTAAAGACCCAGCAGTATATGGAAAACTGGATGCCCCACCTGATTGTCCAGCTCCGTGACACCCCGGAGGACAAGCTGTTTGAGGCGTGGCTCAGCATCCAGAGGTTCGTGGTCCACCTGCACCGGCTGGCCCGAATCGGCCAGGACTCGGATCCCAATGCCCAAATGGAGCGGGCCAAGCAGGAGATACAGAGCATCTGCTGCCAGGAGGAGCCGGACATGGCCAGCGTGGCGGCCCTGCTGGGCATGAAGATGGAGACCTTCAGAAAGCGCTTCAAGCGGATCTGCGGCGCGGCCCCCTGGGAATACCTTCTCACCTGCCGCTTCCGGCAGGCGGGGCACATGCTCCAGGACGGCATGTCCGTGCAGGAGACCGCCCAAAGGGTGGGCTACCGGGATCCCTTCGTGTTTTCCCGGCAGTTCCGGCGGCAGATGGGCGTGCCGCCGTCCCGGTGGCGGCGGGAGGCTCCGCATACGAAAACGCCGCCTGACGAGCCATAGCGGCGGGCCGGGCGGCGAAACAGCACCTTTTTCACCAAGCAAACGTCATGGGCACGGCATACGTTGAAAAGCGCACGTTCTGCTCCAGGTCGAAATGGTCTATGGCCTTGATGAGCCCCACGCACCCCACCTGAAACAGGTCGTCCACGCTCTCGCCCCGGTTGT
>CADAGW010000452.1 GCA_902787475.1 uncultured Eubacteriales bacterium | reverse complement strand
AGATCGACCGCTACGACGACAGCGAGCTGGTCATCATCACCACCGGCTCCCAGGGCGAGGAGATGAGCGGCCTGACCCGCATGGCCTTCTCCGTGCACAAAAAAGTGGACATCCGCACCGGCGACATGGTCATTCTCTCCGCCACCCCCATCCCCGGCAACGAGAAATCCGTCTCCCGGGTCATCAACAAGCTGGTCTCCACCGGGGCCGAGGTGATCTACGACGCCCTGGCCGACGTGCACGTGTCCGGCCACGCCTGCCAGGAGGAGCTCAAGCTCATCCACGTCCTCACCAACCCCAAATTCTTCATCCCCGTCCACGGCGAGGATCGGCACCTTCACCAGCACGCCGCCCTGGCCCGTTCCCTGGGCATGCCCGCGGAAAACGTGCTCATCGCCGGCATCGGCGACATCGTGGAGCTGTCTGCCGATAAGATCGGCGTGGTGGGCTCCGTGCCCTCCGGCAGCGTCCTGGTGGACGGCCTGGGCGTGGGCGACGTGGGCAGCGTGGTGCTCCGGGACCGCAAGCACCTCTCCCAGGACGGCCTGATCATCGCCGTCATCGCGGTGGACAAGGAGCACGGGGTCATCATCTCCGGGCCGGACCTGATCAGCCGGGGCTTCGTCTACGTCAAGGAGTCCGACGAAATGGTGGAAGGCGCCCGGGAGGTGGCCCGCAGCGTCCTTCGGGAATACACCCACATCGACCAGGGCGACTGGCCGGAGCTCAAGGAAGACCTCCGGGACGCCCTGCAGAAATACATATACAGCACCCTCAAGCGCAATCCCATGATCCTTCCCATCATCGTGGAAACCTGACGCCCGTTTTTTCCGTCCAATACGCATACAGGAGGACGCGCCATGAACGTATACGACCAGGCCAACCAGCTCGCCCGCTCCATCCGGGAGAGCGACGAATACAAGGAATACCAGCGTCTCAAGGAAACGGCCTACGCGGACAGCACCAACAAGGCGCTTCTGGACGAATACAAGCGCCTCCAGTTCAAGATGCAGCTGAAGATGGCCCAGGGCGAGAGCATGGATTCGGACGATATGGAGCGGCTTCAGAAGATCTCCAATCTTCTCCAGTTCAACTCCGACGCCAGCGCCTTCCTCTTCGCCGAGCTCCGCTTCCAGCGGATCATAGCGGACGTATACAAGATCCTGGCGGACGTCTCCGGCATCGACACGGAGCTGTTCCAGTAGCGTCCCCCACACCCACCCACGGAGGTACACATGGCAATCAAGCGAATCTATTCGGCCAAGAGATACAACCAAAAATCCCTGATGCGGGAGCGGGAATACGGCTTTTACTGGTATTCCTGGCTGTGGAACCTGTTCCACCCCGTATACGTGTTCCTCTGCGCGCTGGTGATCGTGCTGGGGCTGGCCGTCAACGCCTATACCTCCATATACGACAACTTCTTTAAGCCCATGGACGTAAACGACACCACCACCGTGAACTTCGTCATCGAGTCCGGCCAGTCCATAAACACCATAGGCGACAACCTGCTCAAGCAGGGACTTCTGCGCAACCGGGGCATATTCAAATATATGATCATGTTCCGGGGCCTCACCAACAAGGTGCAGTACGGCTCCTACCAGATCTCCCCCAGCATGACCACCAGCGAGATCATATCCGTGCTCACCTCCGGCTCCTCCTCCACCGAGCGCACCATCACCATCATCCCTGGCTGGACGGTGGAGGACATCGCGGACTACTTCGTGCGCATAGAGGCTCTCGAGAGCAAAGACGAATTCCTCTCCCTGTGCAACGACGTGACCCAGTTCGGCTCCTACTACGTCATCCAGGAGGCCGCCCAGGCCCATACCCTGAGGGGCCGCAAGTATATCCTGGAGGGCTACCTGGCCCCCGACACCTATCGGGTCTTCACCACCGCCGACGCCAAGTCCCTGCTCACCACCCTATTGAACCAGACCGACGTGGTGGTGGACAAGGTCTTTAACGCCTCCAACGTGGCCGAGGGGGCCTACGTGTCCCAGCTCACCAACGACCAGACCATCATACTGGCCTCCATCATCGAACGGGAAATCCTCCGACTACAAAAAGCTCTCCGCCGTCCTTCATAACCGATTAAACGCCGGCATGACCCTGGACTGCGACTCCACCGTGGTCTATGCCCTGGGCATAGAATCCACATACCTTTTGACCGCCGAGCAGATGGGCGTGGACTCCCCCTTCAATACCTACGCCCGCACCGGGCTCCCCGTGGGCCCCATCTGCTCCCCCTCCAAAGCAGCCATGGAGGCCGCCCTCTACCCGGACACCACCTACATCGAGCAGAACTATCTCTACTTCTGCTCCGGCGACCCGGAGAAGAAGGAGCTGGTGTTCTCCGCTACCCTGCCTGAGCACGAGGAGGCCGTGGCCACCTACCGGCCCATGTGGGAGGCCTACGAGGCCGCCCAGAAGGCCAACCCCTCTCCCACTCCCGCCCCGTAATCCATTTTTATATCTAAATCACTGTATTCCAGGGAACGGATTGCTTCGTCGCTTCGCTCCTTGCAATGACGCTATGATTATACGCTCGTAGTATTCCTGTCATTGCGAGTAGGTCGTAGACCGACGAAGCAATCCGTAACCCCAATCCATCGTTTAGAAGCAGAACAGAATAAGACGCGAAGGAGGCTTTCCTATGAAACGGACCGCCCGGTGCCTCATCTCCCTTCTGCTTCTTGCCGCCCTCTCTCCCTGCGCCATGGCGCAGTCCTCGATCCTGGGCGGTCTGTGGAACGCCCTGTTCGGCGGCTCCACCGGCACCCTCTGGGACAGCCGCGTACACATCGACATCATCCCCCTGGAGGCGTCCTGCCTTTCCCAGGGGGATCGTCTTTTGGGCCTTTCCCGTGACGGCCGCAGGGCCCTGATCGCGTCCAGTGACGGCCCCGTGTTCCTGGCGGATCTGGAGACCGAGGCCCGCACAGACCTTTTCTCCGCCACGCCCCAGGTCCTCACCGAGGCCATGGCCCGCCTCTCCCCGGCCCAGGATCAGGCCGTCCCCACCCTCTCCGAATACTTCACCGCCCTCTCCGCCAGTCTGGGCCGGCCCGCTCCCCTTTGGTTCGTTCCCTCCCATGTGCTCCAGGGCGACGAAAACACCCTCCGCCTGTGGGACACCCAGGCAAGGGCCTGGACCATAGACTGCGGCACCGGCGCGGCCTACGGCCCCCTGCCCTCCTCCATGTCGGTGTACGGCGGCCAGGGCCTCTACCTCGATGGCCCGGGAAAGTCCATGATCATGGACCTCGCCACCG
>CADAGW010000451.1 GCA_902787475.1 uncultured Eubacteriales bacterium | reverse complement strand
GCACCGGGAGCGGACTGAGGCGGGGTACGAGCTTCTCAACTACGTGGGCCTGCCCCGGCAGTACGCCCTGCGCTTTCCCCACGAGTTTTCCGGCGGCCAGCGGCAGCGGATCGGCATCGCCCGGGCGCTGGCCCTGCGGCCCAAATTCATCGTGTGCGACGAGCCGGTGTCGGCCCTGGACGTGTCGGTCCAGAGCCAGGTACTGAACCTCATCAGCCAGCTCCAGCAGGAATTCCACCTGACCTATCTCTTCATCGCCCACGGCCTCAACGTGGTCAAATACATTTCCGACCGGGTGGGCGTGATGTACCTGGGCTCCATCATGGAAATGGCCGGGTCCGACGAGATCTACGAAAATCCCCTGCACCCCTACACCCAGTCCCTGATCTCCGCCATACCCGACACCGACGTGGAGGTGAAGCGGCAGAGGATCATACTGCAGGGGGACGTGCCCTCGCCCACCAACCTGCCCACCGGCTGTCCCTTCCACACCCGCTGCCGGTTCTGTAAGGACCGGTGCGCCAAGGAGAAGCCCCAGTTCAAGGAGACGACCCCCGGCCATCAGGTGGCCTGTTTCCTGTACGAATAAACCATCCACCGGGCGGAGGACTGATCAGGTCTCCGCCCTTTCTCATTGCCACCTTGAAGGGAGATATCCATGCCGCGAAAGGAAATGGACCTGACGGACGAGAGAATATCGCCCATAAAGGCCATACTATGGCTGTCCTGGCCCCTGTTTCTGGAGCAGATCCTCTCCACCCTGGTCTCTTTCGCCGACCAGGCCATGGTGGGGTCGCTGGGGGTGGAGGCCACCGCCGCCGTGTCCATCAGCAATTCCTTCGTGTTTCTGCTAAACGGCGTCATACTGGCCCTGGGCACGGGACTGACCGCCTACGTGGCCAGAAGCGTGGGGGCCAAAAACTACGAGGCCGCCCGCTCCTATATCCGCCACGCCGTGATCCTTCTGGCCATGGTGGGCCTGCCCATCGTGGCGGTGACCTGCCTTCTGCACCGGGCCATACCCCGCTGGATGGGGGCCATGCCGGAGATACTGGACGACGCGGCGGGGTACCTGCTCATCACCTCCTCCTTCCGCATATTCACCATGGCCATCATGGTGCTGGGGTCCGTGTTCCGGGGCCGGGGCGACACCAAGACGCCCCTCAGGGTCAACCTGTTCGTGAACGTGATCAACGTGGTTGGCAACTACCTGCTCATATACGGGCCCCACACGGTGTCTCTCTTTGGCCGCCAGGTATATATGCCCGGCGCGGGCTGGGGCGTGGCGGGGGCCGCGGCGTCCACCGGATTCAGCTGGCTGGTGGGCGGGTCGGTGCTCCTCATCCTCCTGTTCACCAAGAAGGATCCCTCCCGCATATCCCTCCATGATTCCTTCCGCCCGGACTGGAAGCTGATCCGCCGGGTGGTGGATCTGTCCTTCCCGGCCATGCTGGAGCGGTTCTGCATGTCCGGCGCGGGCATCGTGGTGACCCGGTGCATCGCCACCCTGGGCACCATGGTGGTGGCCGCCAATTCGGTGACCTCCACCGCCGAGTCCATATCCTTTATGCCCGCCTTCGCCTTCGCAACCGCCGTGACCACCCTGGTGGGCCAGTCGTTGGGGGCGAAAAAGCCGGATCTGGCGGTCAAGTATACCCGCCTTACCAACCTGGTGGGCGGCGTCACCATGACGGCGGCGGGAGTCCTTCTCTATGTGTTCGCCGAACCCCTGGTGGGCATCATCACCCCCGACCCGGAGGCGGTGGCCCTGGCCAAGACCTGCCTTCGCATCGCGGCGGTGATCCAGCCGGTACAGACCGTGGCCTGGATCTACGCCGGGGCCCTGCGCGGCGCGGGGGACACCAGGTGGCCCTTCTACATCACCGCCATATGCAACTGGAGCATACGGACCCTGGGCTCCTTCCTCTGCGTGCGGGTGTTTAAGCTGGGTCTTCCCGCGGTGGTGGTGTGCATGTGCGCGGACAACGCCGCCCGGTGCGTGTGGATCGCCCTGCGCTTTCGGCAGGGCCACTGGAAGACCGCCATGCAGGCCCGGGAAAAG
>CADAGW010000450.1 GCA_902787475.1 uncultured Eubacteriales bacterium | reverse complement strand
TGACGGAGATGCTCATGCCCAGCTCCGCGGCGGAGTAGGCGGTACCGCCGGAGGTCATGGACTGAAGGTACCACTGGCCCAGGAAGGGAGCGGGATCCAGATCGCCCTGGGGAGCGGGATCGGGGGTGACCGGTGTGTCGCCCTCGGGGCGGGTGAAGATAAACTCTCCCCCGTCCTCGGCCATGACCAGGCGGCCCTGATCGTCCACGGTGGCCGGGGCATCGCCCATGAGGACGGCCTGCCCGTTTTCAAAGGACCACACGCCGGTCTGGCTTTCCTCGCCGTGGGTCATGATGAGGGTGCCGTCGGCGTTCAGGGTGAGGGTCATGGTCATGCCCAGGTCGGCGGGGTTGTAGGAGGTATCGCCCATGCGGAGCTCGGACGCCGTCCAGGAGCCCAGGTAGGCCGCGGCGGCTTCCGCGTCCACGGGCACCGGCTCGGGCAGAGGCTCGGGTTGGGGCTCGGGAGCGGACGTGCCGGAGGGCTCCTTGCTGGCGGTAGACACGCCCATGGCCGGATCGGCAAAGCCCAGGGCCGTCACGTCGGGACGGGCGGGATTGTCGGGGGTGTCGCAGTCCGCCAGGATCACGTGCTCTTTGTCGGCGATGGGGCCGAAGTTGGACTTGTGCCACTTGCGGAGGATGTAGCCGGCCATTTTCTCGTCCAGGGAGGCGGGAAGGGTCAGATAGGCGTCGCCGCCGCAGTCCATGGAGTAGCCGTTGTCGCCGGTGAAGATTTCGTCATTCGCCGCTTCGATGCAGATGTCATTCAGGCTGGTGCAGCCGTAGAAAGCGTTCAGCTCCATCTTTTCGACGGCGCTTCTGACGTGTACCTCGGTGAGGGAGGCGCAGTTCATGAAGGCCGCGTCCCGGATCTGCCTGGCGTCGGCGATAAAGGAGGTGATGCCGGCGCCCACGAAGGCCCGGGCTCCGATGAAGTCCAGGGTGCCGGAGTAGTAGACGGTCTCAAGGCTGTCGCAGGAGTCGAAGCAGTAGTTGTCTATGGCCCGGATGGGGTTCATGAAGATGACGGTCTTGAGGCTCTTGTCCCAGCGGAAGATGGCCCGGCCGGTGGTCTCAAGGGGCGCGTAGCACACCACCGTCTCCAGCTGCTGGAAGTAGGCAAAGGCGCTGTCCTCGATGGTGGTGACGGTGTCCGGGATCACCAGGGAGCGGACGGGGATCCACTCGGTCTGGTTGTTGACGATCTCGGTGCCGGTGTAGTCCTGCACATTGCCGCCGAACTGGGCGGAGATGGTCTTGACCTCCACGCCGCCGATGGTGCGGGGGATGACCACGTCCACGTCGGTGCCCACGTATTTTTCCACCGTGCCGGTGTCCGGGTCGAACCAGAAGTCGCTCTCGGCGTTGGGGGTGTCGGGCATGAGCAGGAAGGAGGCGGTCTCCCCCACCCTCTGGACGCCCGCGTACCAGGGCGCGCCGGTCATGTCGTTGATGGCTATCAGCTGGGCGTCGCTGGTGCCGGGGGCGGCGGAGAGGACGTGCCAGTCCAGGCCGGAAAGGGCGTCCGTGCCCAGGGGCACGTTGGGCACCACGAAGGAGGTAAGGGCGGTGTCCTTAAGGGCGCTGTCGCCTATGGAGGCGACCTCCTCGCCCAGGGTCAGACTTTCCACGCCGGAGCCCATCAGAAGCCCCGCGGGGAGGCCGCCCCGGTCGATGACCACGGTCTTAAGATTCGGAAGATTGGCAAAGGCGTTCTGGGGCAGTACGCCCGCGTCGCAGTGGACGGTGAGGGAGGTAAGGCCCGTCATGCCGTCGAAGGCACCCGCTCCCACGGAGACGAGGGTGGAGGGCAGGGTCAGCTCGGTGAGGGAGGCGCAGCCGGAAAGGGCCCCCTCCCCTATGCCGGTGACGCCGTCGAGGAGGCGCAGGGTCTCTATGGACGAGCCGGACAGGAAGTTCGCGGGCAGGCTGCCGGTCTCGATCTCGACGGTTTTGAGGCTCTGGGATCCGGAGAAGGCGGCACCCACGAGGGTGGGGTCGCACCGGACGGTGAGGGATTCAAGGGAGGTCAGCGGCTGGTATGATCTTGTAGCTCTTCAG
>CADAGW010000449.1 GCA_902787475.1 uncultured Eubacteriales bacterium | reverse complement strand
CCGGAGCGCTGCCCCTCCATGTTCGAGCATCTGGACTTCTACAAGCTCAAGGACCTGACCTTTGAGGCCCCGGACTATGAAAAGACCCCCTGCCTGAAGCTGGCCATGGACTGCGCCCGCCGCGGCGGCACCGCCGCCTGCGTGATGAGCGCGGCAAACGAGGTGGCCGTGCACATGTTCCTGCGGCACGAGCTGGGGTACAACCGCATCTATGACGCCGCGGCGGGAGCCGTGGAAAAGGTGGGCGTTGTCCAAAACGCCGACCTGGAAACCATTCTGGAGGCGGACAAAGCCGCCAGAGCCTATGTGTTGGAGACTTACGGCAAATGACCTTTCTCTATGTGATCCTGGCAATTTTACTCTTCGGCCTGCTGGTGGGCATCCACGAGGGCGGCCACTTCCTGGCGGCCAAGGCCTGCGGCGTGCGGGTGGATGAGTTCGCCCTGGGCATGGGCCCGGCCCTCTGGAAAAAGCAGAAGGGCGAGACCCTCTACGCCCTGCGCCTGATCCCCTTCGGGGGCTACTGCGCCATGGCCGGGGAGGACGAGGCCTCGGACGATCCGCGCGCCTTCACCTCCCAGCCCCCCTGGAAGCGCATCATCATCCTCTGCGCCGGGGCCTTCATGAATTTCCTGCTGGGCTTTGTCATCGTCTGCCTGCTCTATACCAGCGCCTACGCCTTCCGCAACGCGCAGATCGAGGACTTCATGCCCGGCTGCCCCTACCAGAGCGAGGAGGGGCTGCACGTGGGCGACCGCTTTTACAAGATCGACGGCCAGCGCATCTACCAGAACACCGACGTGGGGGACTTCCTCGACCAGGGGGACGGCGTCTATGACATCGTCGTTCTGCGGGACGGGCAGAAGGTCACCCTGAAGGACTTTGCCATCACCCGCGTCTCCTACGAGGGGGAGAGCCGGAAGATGTACGGCTTCTACTTCGGCTACGATCTGGCCACCCCCGGCGTCAAGCTGCAGAACGCCTGGTACACCACCATGGAGTTTGCCCGCTGGGTGCGCATGGGCCTCAGAGAGCTGATCCACGGCAGGGTCTCGGTGGACGAGATGACCGGCCCCGTCGGCATCGTGGACATGATGGCCGAGACCGGCGAGCAGGCCGAGACCGTCTCCGACGCCCTGTACTCCATCTTCTACTTCACCGCCTTCATCGCGGTGAACCTCGCCATCATGAACATGCTGCCCATCCCCGCCCTGGACGGCGGGCGGGTCTTCCTGCTGCTGGTGACCTGGCTCATCGAGAGCGTCACGCGCAAAAAGCTCGACCCCAAGTACGAGGGCTATATCCACATGGCGGGTATGGTCCTGCTGTTGGGCCTGATGGCCTTTATCATGTTCCACGACATCGTGAGGATTGTGACGAAATGACAGAGAACACAAACAAGAGAGAGTCCACCAAGCAGATTTCCGTCGGCGGCGTGCGCATCGGCGGGGGCGCCCCCGTCTCGGTGCAGACCATGTGCTCCACCAAGACCTGGGACGTGGAGGCCACGGTGGCCCAGATCCGGGCCATGCAGGCCGCGGGCGCGGACATCGTGCGCATCGCCATCCCCGACATGGAGGCGGCGAAGGCCGTCTCCGCCATCAAGGAGCAGACGTCTGTCCCCCTGGTGGCGGATATCCCTTCTTTTTCGCACCAGCGGTAAAGATTCCCGGCCAGTGTCCAGGACAGGCTTTCATACCCGTCCACCCTCCGGCAGATCTTATCGATCGTGCAGGATTCATCCTGAAGTACCGGTATGGAATGGGCAAGGCAGTCCCGGCGCTGTTCCAGGCTGCAGAGTTCCCAGTCCCCTTCATAATCAACAGGGGTGTATTTCCTTCCGTCCGGTGACGACATGACCCGTACCGGGACAGTCCCTGCTTCTTCGGACCCATCAGTATCCCAAGTGCCGTTTCCCATTACCGTGGACAGGTAAGCCAGGGTGGCAGAAAGGGTCGCATCGATCGTACGCCGCTGCGCCGCCTCACGGATGCCTTTCCCGGCGTTTTCAATATACCCGGACAGTTCCCTCCTCCTTTCAGGTGGCAATATGAGGCCATACTTTTTAC
>CADAGW010000448.1 GCA_902787475.1 uncultured Eubacteriales bacterium | reverse complement strand
GGCGCCGCCCAGGGACTGGGCGAGGCCCTGGCCCATCGTCTGGACGAAGAAGGCGCCAAGCTGGTGGTTGCCGACATGAATATCGAAGCCGCCTCCAAGGTGGCCGCCTCCCTGGACAACGCCGTGGCCATCCAGGTGAACGTGACCAATCCCGACGACTGCGACGCCATGGCCAAGCTGGCCTACGACACCTACGGAGCCCTGGACATGCTGGTGGCCAACGCCGGCATCGTCAAGAGCGGCCCCATCGAGGAAATGACCTACAAGACCTTCTCCCTGGTGGTGGACGTGAACCTGAACGGCTACTTCAACTCCGTCAAGGCCGTGGTGCCCTACTTCCGCAAGGCGGGTAAGGGCGTGGTGGTGCAGATCAACTCCAAGTCCGGCAAGAAGGGCTCCAGCAAAAACTGCGCCTACGCCGCCAGCAAGTTCGGTGGCATCGGCCTGACCCAGTCCCTGGCCCTGGAGCTGGCCACCGAGAACATCCGCATCAACTCCATCTGCCCCGGCAACATGCTGGATTCTCCTCTGTGGGTCAACTCCCTCTTTAAGCAGTACGCCCACAACCAGGGCATCACCGAGGAAGAGGTGCGCCAGAAGTACATCAACCAGGTGCCCATGCGCCGCGGCTGCCAGTACGACGACATCGCCAACGCCATGGTGTTCCTGCTCTCCGACGAATCCAGCTATATGACCGGCCAGGGCATCAACGTCACCGGCGGCCAGCAGCTGGTGTAACATGTCTCCCCGCACGCTGGTCATCTGGGGCGCCGGCCGCATCGGCCGGGGCTTCGTGGCCGATATCTTCCATCATCCCGACTGGGAGATCGTGTTTGTGGACATAGACCAGGCCCTGGTGGACGCATTAAACCGCCAGGGCTGTTATACCATTTTCAAAATGACCTCCCAGGGCGTGTCCGCCGTCCCCTTTGCCGGCGGCTTTTCCGCGGTGCATACGTCCAACGATCCGGCCCTCCGTGATCTGTTCAGCCGCAGCGATCTCATGCTGGACATCGCCGTCCACGCGCCAAAGCTCCCCCAGGTGGCGGACATGCTCGCCCCCTATTTCACGCTCCGCGCCGAAACGGGTCTTCCCATGGACGTGATGATGAACGTGAACATGACCCTCCCCGACCAGGCCTTCATCCGCCTGATGGAGGAGCGGCTCACGGGCAGCGCGCTGGCCTTCTTCCGGGGCCATGTGGGCGTCACAGGCATCGCCGCCATGTGCATATCCCCCCTGGCCACCGACGAGCAGAAGGCCCAGGATCCCCTGGCGGTCCAGAACAACGGCTATTTCGAGCAGGCCATAGACGAGACCCGCCTTACGTGCCCTCCGCCCCGCCTGCCCCGGCTCCGGCTGTGCCGCGACGTGACCAGGGAGGAGACCCGCAAGCTCTTCACCCTCAACATGGTCCACGCCTCCGCCTGCTACATGGGCCTGCGCCTGGGGCTTTCCACGTCCTACGACGCCGCCTCCTCCCCCGCCATGCGGCAAATGCTGACCTGCGCGCTGGTGGAGGCCAGCTTTGGCCTCTCCCGCAAGTTCGGCTTCAGTGACGAGGAGATGGCCGACTGGCGGGATCGGGTGATGGCCCTTCTGGACAATCCCTACATCCGGGACGACCTGCCCCGGCTGGGGGCCGACAGCCGCCGCAAGCTGGGCATCAGCGACCGGCTGGTGGGCCCGGCCCGGCTGTGCATGGAGTACGGCGGACGCCCCGAGGTGCTCTGCCAGGCCATCCGCGCGGGCTACGAATACGAAAACGACGACGAGGGCACCCGCTTCGTCCGCTCCATCGTGACGGAAAAGGGCCTTCCCGCCGCGGTCAAAGAAATATCGGGGCTCACCGAAAGCGACCCCCTCTACGATATGATACTCAATTCTGAATTGATAGGAGAGTGATTCCCATGAAAACGACTGCCGTGCGCCTGTATGGCGTCAACGACCTGCGCATGGAGGGCGTGGAGCGCAAGTGCGACGGCGCCGCCGCGGCCATCGTTTGCGCCACGGAGATGATCCCGAAGATCGCCAAAAACCTGAAACACAAGCCCATCGAGATCCTGGGCGTG
>CADAGW010000447.1 GCA_902787475.1 uncultured Eubacteriales bacterium | reverse complement strand
TCCCGGCACATCCTTTCAAGATATTTCCCCGCCGCGCCCACGTCGGTGCCGCAGCTCATCACGAACCAGGCCCGCTTTCCGGCCAGGTTCGCGCCCCGGATCCACGCCTCCGCCACCCGGGGAAGCCGCCAGGCGTAGGTGGGCGTAACGAACACCAGCGCGTCGTCCCCGCAGGCGCAGGGGCCTGTATCCGTGACGGGCAGCTCCGCCACCCTGTCTCCTGTCCTTTCGCCGATCCTGCGGGCGATGTACCGGCTGTTGCCTGTGCCCGAAAAACAGAATATCATGTTCCCACCTCCCCGAGCCGTGTATTTGCGATTATTGTATCACTTTCCCCCGCCCCTTTTCAACCCCAAGCGCCGAAATATATTGACTTCTTCTTGCCCGGATAGTACAATAGCCCTATGGGAGGGATGCACATGACACATGCGGAGCCTTGGATCTGGCTGAATAAAGACCTGTACCCGGAGGATCAACATACGCTGTATAACGCCCATGGGGACATATCGAAGGGCCGCTTCGCCGTGGCGGAGTTTTTTCGGGAATACGAATTCCCCCAGACCGCCGTCTCCGCCCGCCTTCGCTTCAGCGGGGACACCCTCTTTCAGCTGTATCTGAACGACGCTCTCGTCGCCACCGGCCCGGCCTGCGTGGGCGGCGATTTCATAGGCAATGAGACCGTGCGGGACAACTATTACGCCTTTGAGGTCACGGTTGCCCCCGGCTCCCGCCGCCTGGGCTTTTTCGCCCGGGTGCGGATGATGCCCGCCCAGATCTGCGATTACTCCAAGGGGCAGGGCGGGTTTATGCTCACTGGAGAGGTGACGCTGGCCGACGGCGCCACCGTGCCCGTCGCCACGGGCGAGGACTGGCTCTGCCGCAAAAACGGCGCGTACACCGGCCCCTGCTCCTATGACGGCCGGATCGGGCCCGACATGTGGCGGCCCGCCCAGGTCACCCAGGACATATGGCACGCCCTCACCGCCCCCATTCCCCCCCGATCCGAGCGGGAGCTGGCCCCGGCGGGTTCTTGCATGGAGCTGGCCCCCGGCGAGAGCCGGAAGGCGGTATTGGACTTTGACATGATCTACGCCGGGTTCGTCCGCGTGCGGGCAGAGGCCGCGGGCGAAGTTCGGGTGCGGGTCCACTGCCGGGAGATGGCCGAGGAGGGCAGTCAGGAGGAGGCGGTGTTTGCCTCCGCCGGGGAGTACCGGGGCTTCTATATGCACAGCGCGGGCAATCTGCTGGTGGAGGCGGAGAACCTGTCCGACGCGCCGGCGTCCGTCACGGTGTCCTTCATCGACACCCACTACCCCGTCACAGAGGAGGCCCACACTGTCGTCAGCGACCCGGAGCTCAACCAGGTGGTCAAGACCTGCCAGCATACCCTTATGATCTGCCGCCAGACCCATCACCTGGACGGCCCCACCCACTGCGAGCCCCTGGCCTGCACGGGAGATTACTATATCCACACCCTGATGACCCTGTTCTCCTTTGGCGACATGCGCTTGGCGGAGTTTGACGCGGTGCGCACCGCCGTGCTGCTGGAGCGGGAAAACGGGCGCATGTTCCATACTACATACAGCTGCATCTGGGTCAGGATGATATACGACCTGTACCGCATCACCGGCCACAGGGCCCTGTTGGAGCGATGCGCTCACGCCCTGGACCTGCTGCTTGCCCGGTTTGACACCTACATGGGCGACAACGGCCTCATCGAGAATCCCCCGGACTACATGTTCGTGGACTGGATCTACATTGACAGCATATCCATGCATCATCCGCCCAAGGCGCTGGGGCAGACGTGCCTGAACCTGTTCTACGCCGGGGCGCTGGAGGCCGCAGGACACGTCTACGACGCGCTGGATAGGCACCAGGACGCCGATGCCTGCAGGCAAAAGAGGAAGCCCCTCTGCCAGGCCATCAACCGCCTGCTCTACGACCCCGAAAAGGGCATGTATTTCGAGGGCCTCAACACTCCCACGCCGGAAAGCCTGCTGGGCAAATGGATGCCCCAGAACGTGGCCAAGCGCTACTATCTCAAGCAGTCCAACGTGCTGGCCTGCTATTTCGGCGTGTGCG
>CADAGW010000446.1 GCA_902787475.1 uncultured Eubacteriales bacterium | reverse complement strand
CTCCTCTGAGAGCTTGTTCATTTTCCTTTTTATTTCGCACCCTGCGATTTTGATGCCTCGGCGGGGTGGGATTCAGAATGGATTTTACCGGTCCAGGTATTCCTGCTCATAGCCTAGGGCCGTGAGCGCGTCCCTCAGGCCCTTGCGCTCCTCGTCGGAAAGCCGCTTCTGGGGATAGACGCAGTATCCGCAGTCGTAGCCCAGCATGCCCAGCATCTCCTTGAGGGACGCCTGCACGCCGAAGCGGATGATGACCTCGATGAGTCTATTGGCCTTGTACTGGGCCTGCCGCGCGCCTTCGATGTCTCCGGCCCTGAAGCGATCGTAGATCTGGCGGAACATGCGGGGCATGACGTTATAGGTGGCACCGATGCCGCCGTCCGCGCCCATCGTCAGGCCGCAGAGCAGGCACTCGTCGGGACCATTGAGCACGTTCACGTCGCCGCCGCGCAGCTCCTTGATGCGGTGCATGGTGTAGTAGTCATAGCTGGTCCACTTCACGCCGATGGCGTGGGGGATGTTCAGAAAGCGGCTCACCATGTCGTAGGTGATGTTCACGCCGGAGAGGGGAGAGCAGTACATGATCAGCGGCACGCCCGCAGCCTCCGCAAGCTCCGTGTAATACTGGGCGATCTCCTTTTCCCCGTAGCCGAAGAAGAAGGGCGGCACGGAGGAGATGGCGTCCGCGCCGATCTCACCGGCGTGGCGGGCCAGCGCCTTGGCGGTGGTCAGGTCGATGGCGCCCACGTGGATGATGGCCTTTTTGTCCCGGGCGCGGGTCTCCTCTCGGGCAATCTCGGCAAGACGCATCCGCTCCTTCGGAGCCACCACCGGGCCTTCGCCTGTGGCGCCGCAGATATAGAAGCCGTCCATGCCCTCGTCCATGTGCCAGCGCATCAGCCGCCGGGCCACGTCCTCGTTGATGGTCTCCCGCTCGGTCAGCGGCGTGACCAGCGCCGGCAGGATGCCGGAAAACAGTACGTTCTTCAACGCTTACAGATCCTTGTTCTCAGTCTCCGGCGTCCAGCAGACGATGGGCCGGGCGATGACCTCGCTGACATAGCAGGTGCCCCTGCCCAGGCGGGAAATGGACGCCGGGCATTCCTTGGAGATGGGGCCGTACAGCTCGATGCGGGAGATCATCCGCTGCCAGGAATCGCCGCCGGGGTTGGTGATGTTGTGCATCTCGATGCGCTCCCGGGCGTTCATCACGTCCTTGGGGCCGATGGTGGCGGCCTTCGGGGCCACGGCCCAGGCGTCGCCGGACGCGCCGACAGGGGAGAACATGGAGTTTTCCAGCACCGTCATGGGATGCTGGGTCACGATGCGCGAGCCGAGCTTACAGAACTCCTCCAGTGTGTCCGCCGCGAATTCCTTCGATTGCGGCTCGATGAAGGCGATGTGCCCCGGCCAGCCGGTGGCGGAGTAAATCACGTCCGCGCCGCCACCACCCACGTCCTCGATGATGTGGGTATAGACGTCGTCGCCCTTGTTTTCATTGGTAAAGACGTGCCATTGCTCCACCGGCGGGCGCAGATCCTCGCGGATCACCTTCCAGAAATGCTTTCGGAAAGACATGCCCAAGCTAGCGCCGTAGGTGAGCGGGGCCACGTTGCCGTCCTGGTCGGCGTACTCATCCATTGCGAAGGCGTGGACGTTGCGACAGTTGATGTTGTAGCGGTTGATCATGTCCGCCACCGCAGAGTACGCCCCCGGCCACTGGTTGGGGCAGATCATGGTGAAAGGCTTGTCCTCCACGTCGCTCAGATAGATGCGGTGGAAGATGTCCATCGTGACATAGAGCAGCGGGTCGATCACGACCTTCACGGAGTAGCCGTGCTCGTTGGTATACTCCATCTCCTCACGGCTGATTGCGCGCACGTAATCCAGTGTCGCCCGGTCATGGGCGGGCAGCCACGGCGCGGGGTCAAAGCGAAAACTGTTCATGCGTTGCACCTCTTTTCATCTCTCTGGCCCGCCGTGACACGGGCCCAATGCGGCAGGAGCCTGTTCCTTACATAACAATTATATAACAGAACGGGCGGTTTGTGATTGCACTATTAATTACTTTTCTTGCACTATT
>CADAGW010000445.1 GCA_902787475.1 uncultured Eubacteriales bacterium | reverse complement strand
AAGAAATCTTGAGGCGAGCTGAAAAACCCGCGGTACCACTCAAATTGCAGTCATGGACTGCCGCTTCAGGTCCCAACAGACCCTATCCCTTAACGCGGGCGCACGGGGGACGTCTACTCACCGTCGGTTTTCGGGTCCCCGGCTCGGAAGTGATGGGTCATATGAAGGGAACGTCACCGGCTCGCACCGCCCGCCGGCTCTCTGCAAACGCTTTCCTTCGACCGTCTTCGTCAAAGCCGTTTTATGTTGATTGCCTCAATTATTACCGCAGAGCTGTGAAATTGTCAAGAGAAAGATTGTATAATTATTCAGTATATCCGATTTCAATTCTTCGGTGATTACAACGAATCGGCGCTGTTTTCGCCCAATCCCAGCCGTTTGGCGGCCTCCTCCCGCATTTTGTACTTGAGGATCTTGCCGGCGGCGTTCATGGGAAAGCTGTCGGTGAATTCAATATACCGGGGGACCTTGTGCCGGGCCAGGCGATCGGAGATATACCGGCGCATCTCCGCCTCGGTGATGCTCTCCCCCTCCTTGAGGATGATGCAGGCGCAGACCTCCTCTCCGTACTTTTTGTCCGGGACGCCGATGACCTGCACGTCCTGAACCTTGGGGTGGGTATAGATGAACTCCTCGATCTCCCGGGGGTAAATGTTCTCGCCGCCCCGGATGATCATGTCCTTCAGCCGGCCCGTGATGCGGTAGTTTCCGTTTTCATCCCGCACCGCCAGGTCCCCGGAGTGGAGCCAGCCCTCGCCGTCCACCGTCTGGGCGGTGGCGCCGGGCATTTTATAGTAGCCCTTCATGGTGTTGTAGCCCCGGGAGCAGAACTCCCCGGCGACGCCGTCGGGCACCGTCTCGCCGGTCTCGGGGTCGATGATCTTGCACTCCACGTGGGGGAAGTCGTAGCCCACCGTCTCGCAGCGCACGTCCAGGGGGTCCTCCCAGGCGGACATGGTGCTGCCGGGGGCGGATTCGGTCTGGCCGTAAACGCTGACGATGCCCCGCATGTTCATCTCGTCCGGCCGGGCCGCCCGGCGCATCAGCTCCGGGGGACAGCCCGACCCGGCCATGATCCCGGTGCGCATATGGGAAAAGTCCGTTTTCCGGTAGTCGGGGTGGTTGAACATGGCGATAAACATGGTGGGGACGCCGTTGAAGCAGGTGATCTTCTCCTGCTGGATGCAAGCCAGGGAGGACCGGGCGGAGAAGTAGGGCATGGGGCATACCGTGGCCCCGTGGGTCATGGAGGCGGTCATGGACAGCACCATGCCGAAGCAGTGGAACATAGGCACCTGGATCATCATCCGGTCCGCGGTGGAAAGGCCCATCCGGTCCCCGATGCATTTGCCGTTGTTCACCACGTTGTAGTGGGTCAGCATCACGCCCTTGGGGAAGCCGGTGGTGCCGGAGGTATACTGCATGTTGCACACGTCGTCCGGCTTCACCCGGGCCGCCATGCTGCGGATCACGTCCTGGGAGACCATATCCGAGCGGGCCATGGCCTCCTCAAAGGTCAGGCTTCCGGGCTGGCGGAACCCCACGGTGATGATGTTCCGGAGAAACGGGAGGCGGCGGCAGTGGAGGGGCGTGTCCTTGTCGTGGCCCGCCAGCTCCGGGCAGAGCTCGTTGATGATGGCGCGGTAATCGGAATCCAGGCAGGATTCGATCATCACCAGGGTGTGGGTGTCGGACTGGCGGAGCAGGTACTCCGCCTCGTGGACCTTGTAGGCGGTGTTCACCGTCACCAGCACCGCCCCCAGCTTGACCGCGGCCCAGAAGGTGATGAACCAGGCCGGGATGTTGGTGGCCCATACGGCCACCTTTGTGCCCGGCCCCACCCCCAGGGAGACCAGGGCCCGGGCGAAGGCGTCCACGTCGTCCCGGAACTCCTCGTAGGTCCGGGTGTAATCCAGCGTGGTGTATTTGAAGGCGTACTGGTCGGGAAATTCCTCCACCATCCGGTCCAACACCTGGGAAAAGGTGAGGTCCAGCAGCTCGTCCTTCTTCCAGACGTATTCCCCGGTGCCGTCGTGGTTAGGGTACAGGCGTTTTTTCTTGCCCCGGGTGCTCTCAAAGCGGCTCATG
>CADAGW010000444.1 GCA_902787475.1 uncultured Eubacteriales bacterium | reverse complement strand
AAGTGAAGCGCCTTCGCCTGGAGCAGTATACCGCCTTTGTAAACGGCACCCTCAGAAGCCTCATCCGGGCCCGGGACGCGGGGGAGCTGACCCTGCCCGACAAGGAATTGTCTCCCTATCGCTGGGCCAGCGCGGCCTGGTCGGCGTCCGAAAACCTGGTCAAGCGCCTGGCCGACACCTTCGGCTGGGAGGAGGCCGAGGCGATTCTCACCTACGCCCCCCAGAAGCGGCAGGAGACGGTGCGGTACAATTCCCTGCGCATGACCGAGCCGGAAATGGACCGGCTCATCGAAAAGCGGGGCTGGGTCTGTGAACAGGGCGTTCTCCCCGGCGTAAGGCTTCTGACCCGTCCGGGCAGTCTCACCGCCGACCCCGCCTATCGGGAGGGCCTCTTCAGCGTACAGAGCCAGTCCTCCATGCTCTCGGCTCTGGCGATGGAGGTAAAGCCCGGCATGAACGTGCTGGACGCCTGCTCCGCCCCCGGCGGCAAGACCTGCCTCATGGCTGAACAGATGCGGGACACGGGCCGGGTCTACGCCATGGATCCCCACGCCCACCGGGTGGATCTGGTGCGCGCCGCCGCCCGCCGCCTGCGCCTGAACAACGTGCGCCCCATGGAAGCGGACGCGGCGGAATACCGGCCCAACATGGACTCGTCCATGGACGCGGTGCTGGTGGACGCCCCCTGCACGGGCCTGGGCGTGCTCCACGAAAAGCCGGACATGCGCATCAGCTTCGACGACGCCAAGGTAGCCGAGCTTTCCGCCCTGCAGAAAAGGATCCTTGACACCTGCGCCCGCTACGTAAAGCCAGGCGGCGCCCTGGTCTATTCCACCTGCACCCTCCTGCCGGAGGAAAACCAGAACCAGATCCGGGAGTTCCTCAATGGTCATCCCGATTTTGAGCTCAAGCCCCTGGGCCGCATACTGCCCGAGCCTCTCCGGGAGGCCGAAAAGGACGGCATGACCCAGTTCTTCGCCCACAGGCATCCGGGCATGGAGGGCTTTTTCATCGCCCGCCTGAAAAGAAAGGGAACGAGATGAAACAGGAGCTTTTATCCCTTTCCCCGCTGGAGATCCGGGACTGGATGAAGGAGCAGGGGGAGAGCGCCTTTAGGGGCGACCAGGTGTATAAGTGGCTGCTAAAGGGCGCGGATTTTTCCGAGATGCGCAACCTGCCCGGGTCCCTGAGGGAAAAGCTCGACTCCATCGCCGTTTCCAACGGCGTCCGCATCCGTGAGGTGTTCACCTCCCGCGTGGACGGCACCGAGAAATACCTCTACGAGCTCACCGACGGCCACCTCATCGAGGGGGTCCTGATGAAGTACAAATACGGCTACACCCTCTGCGCCTCCACCCAAGTGGGCTGCAGAATGGGCTGCGCCTTCTGCGCGTCCACTCTGCAGGGCAAGCTCCGGGACCTGACCGCCGGGGAGATCCTTGGCCAGATCGTGGCCGTGGACAGGCGGCTGGGCGAAAACGGCCGCGTGGGCAACGTGGTCCTGATGGGCAGCGGCGAGCCCTTTGACAACTACGACAACGTGGTCAAATTCCTCCGCCTCTACCAGGACCCGGCGGGCATGAACAAATCCCTGCGTACCCTGTCCCTGTCCACCTGCGGCCTGGTGCCCATGATCGACAGGTTCCGGGGCGAGGGCCTGCCGGTGACGCTGTCTCTGTCCCTCCACGCGCCCAACGACGAGATCCGCCGGCGCACCATGCCCGTGGCCCGGGCCTACACCATGGACGAGACCATCGCCGCCTGCCGCCGCTACGTGCGGGACACCGGACGCCGCCTGGTGGTGGAATACGCCCTGATCCGGGGCGTCAACGACTCGGCGGAATGCGCCCGGGAGCTGGCCGGTCGGCTTCGGGGCTTTCAGTGCCATGTAAACGTGATACCGCTCAACGGCGTGTCCGAGCGGGATCTGTCCGCTCCGGACGAAAAGGGCATCGCTCAGTTTTTAAGCACCCTGGCGCAGGAGCACATATCCGCCACCCGCCGCCGGGAAATGGGCACAGACATACAGGGGGCCTGCGGCCAGCTGCGGGCCAGATACCTGGAAAACGGCAATACACTCGAAGGGGGATCT
>CADAGW010000443.1 GCA_902787475.1 uncultured Eubacteriales bacterium | reverse complement strand
CCCCCCTCCATCGCCCCACTCCGTCATTGCGAGGCCGCGGGCCAAAGCGATCCTCCCCCGTTCTCTCTGCTAAACGCCCACGTCGCCGCAAATCCAGTGATTTCACCATTTATCGTATGCTTTTCTCTCAATCATTCATCTCCTATTCCCCTCTTCTGCCCACGAAATAAAAAAGGCTCCTCGTAACTGTAAGGAGTCTTTCAGTCATATATTCCGATTTCTTTTACGAAGTTGGCATCTCCACTACTCATATGAGCCACATCGAGACAGCCAACACAAAACTGAGCTTGAGTGTTTTTGTTGAAATTGCCAACGCGTTGGAGGTCACTACAGATGACCTCCTGTTTGACACGCCCAACGACAACATAAGCAGTGCGTCCAGCGAAATCATTGATATACTGAATCGTTGCTCTTCCCGTGAAGCCAAAGTCATTACCCACATCGTAAAAGCCGCCAAAGAGGCATTGGATATGTATTCCTGACAGTCAGTCCGAAGGATACTTTCCTCTCTCCATCCCATTTCCCCCGTCCACCCCCCCACGCATCTTTCTCCATTCTCGGGCATACCCTTCCATGTCATTCTGTCACGTGGAGGGATCGCATGTCCGCATTCTTCGGAGCCATTCACATCACCAACAGCCAATCTCTGCCCGCCCTGCCGGGCTCCCCCCGCCTGATGATGGGCGGCCATCTCATCAGCGGCGAGGACTGCGCCCACTCCGGCGACGTGGCCGCGGCAGTGACGGGCCGCCTCACCAACGGGGCGGGGCTGATCCAAAGCCTTTCGTCCCTGGGCGTTTCCCTGCCCCCGTCCCCCTCCTTCAGCGACCTGATCCTCTCCGCCTACCTCTCCTGGGGCCGGGACTTCTGGCGGCGTCTGGAGGGCCCCCTGTGCGCGGCCATATTGGACGCCCGCTCCCATACCCTCCTCCTCGCCCGGGACCCCATGGGCGACGGCCGGGTGTTCTACGCCCTCTCGGGCTCCGGCCTGGTGTTTGCCAGCCGCCCCGACCTCCTCTTGCAGGCCCCGGGCCTCCGCCCGGAGATCGACCGGGAGGGCCTGTGCCAGCTCTTCGGCCTGGGCCCCGCCCGCGTCCCCGGCACGACGCCCATCAAGGCCATACGGGAGCTTCAAATGGGCCAGATCCTCTACTGGGACGGCTCCGTGCACCTGAATACCGGCTTCACCCTCGAGGCCCGCCCCCACACCGACTCCCCCGAGGCCACCGTCTCCGCCGTCCGGGCGCACCTTCAGCGAGCCGTCTCCTCCGTCCGGGGCCTTACGCCCCTGTGCATGCTCTCCGGGGGCCTCGACTCCACCCTGCTCACCGCCCTCCTCGCCCCCCAGGGCGGGGCCCGCAGCTTTTCCGTGGACTACGCGGAAAACCAGCGCTATTTCGGAGACGGCAGTCCCTATCAGGGCTCAGAGGACGCCCCCTTCGCCCTGGCCGCCAGCCGGGCCCTCCGCACCGACCACCACACCGTCACCCTGTCCCAGCAGAGCCTTTCCAATGCCCTGATCCCCGCCCGCCGGGCCCGCTTTTTCCCCGGCATGGCGGACGTGGACAGCTCGCTCCTCCTGTTCTGCCGGGGCCTGTCCGTCCAGGGCAAATACGTGCTCTCCGGCGAATGTGGCGACGAGGTGTTCGGCGGCTATCCCTGGTTTACCCGCCGGGAGCTGATCGACTCCGACACCTTCCCCTGGTCCGGCTCCCTGGCCCTGCGCGCCTCCATCCTCCGCCCCGCCGTCCGGGATAAGCTCCACCTCCCCGCCTTCGTCCAGGACGCCTACCGCGCCTCCCTCTCCCGCCTGCCCGCCCTGCCCGGCGAGGACGCCGCGGACGCCCGCCTCCGCCAGCTCCAGGGCCTGTGCTTTCAATACTTCATGGCCAATCTCCAGGAGCGGGCCCTGCGCATGGGCGAATACGCGGGCATCTCCATACTCACCCCCTACTCCGACTTCCGCCTGGCCCAATACGTCTACAACGTCCCCTGGTCCCTCAAAACCATGGGCGGCATGGAAAAGGGGCTTCTCCGGGAAGCGGCCCGGGGCCTTCTCCCCGACGACCTCCGCCTCCGCAAAAAGAGCCCCTACCC
>CADAGW010000442.1 GCA_902787475.1 uncultured Eubacteriales bacterium | reverse complement strand
GAATTCATGACCTCCGGCGACCCGGACCAATACCTCCCCCGCATGCGGGCCCTGTTCTCCCTGCCCGTCGATCCCTGACAATGTTCTTCAAATCCATCTTGGCGTTACGGGTTGCATTGTCCTTTCAATCCTTGCCGCGCTGGTCAAAACCTCTGTGCCATTGCGAGGGCGAATGGAGGCACCCTGCTGTGCAGGGATAGTGCCGGAAAGAGCCCAATGAGGCAAGGAGTTTTTGAATATACGCATTTCAAAAACGACTATGCCGAATTGAGAGGTTCCGAAGTGACGAAGCAATCCGTAACTCATTTCCCCGCGCTCCAAATGTATATCCCTTTTGCATTATCCCGCGCCACATCCTCCAAATCGGCCCCGGTTTACCCATACTTAGCGAGAATTTGCAAATATGGTCTTGTGCGCCCTTCATTATCAGAGTATAATACACGAAAACGCGAACGGAGGCCGCCTATGAGCCACACTCTCATTCCCCAGGGCTATACGTCCCCCCTGGGCATTTACGACACCCAGGCCGCCATCGGGCGGCTGAAAACCATTTTTGAGGAGACCATCTCCGTGTCCATGCGCCTGAAGCGTGTGTCCGCCCCCCTGGTGGTGGACCCGGGCACGGGCCTCAACGACGATCTGAACGGCGTGGAGCGGGCCGTGGACTTCGACATCCCCGAGACCGGCACCCGCGGCGCCGTCGTCCACTCCCTGGCCAAGTGGAAGCGGCTGGCCCTTCTTGAATACGGCTTCCCCGTGGGCGAGGGCATATACACCGACATGAACGCCATCCGCCGGGACGAGACCCTTGACAACCTCCACTCCATATACGTGGATCAGTGGGACTGGGAAAAGGTGATCCCCGAGGACGCCCGGAACCTGGACACCCTCAAAGCCGCGGTGCGCACCATCGTCTCCGCCATCTGCCTCACCAACGACGCCATGAAGGCCCGCTACCCCTCCCTGTCCTGGAACCCGGACCGGGACGTGACCTTCATCACCACCCAGGAGCTGGAGGACCTCTACCCCCACCTGACCCCCAAGGAGCGGGAAAACGCCTTTTTGCGCCAGCACCACACCGTGGGCCTGATGCAGATCGGCGGCAAGCTCCGCTCCGGAAAGCCCCACGACGGCCGGGCCCCGGACTACGACGACTGGGACATCAACGCCGACATCCTCTTTTACAACCCGGTGCTGGACTGCGCCTTTGAGATCTCCTCCATGGGCGTGCGGGTCAGCCCCGAATCCCTTGACCGCCAGCTCACCCTCTCCGGCCACGACGAGCGCCGCTCCCTCCCCTTCCACCGCAGGCTCCTGGCGGGCGAGCTCCCCTCCACCATCGGCGGCGGCATCGGCCAGAGCCGCCTGAGCATGATCATACTGGGCAAGGCCCACATCGGCGAGGTGCAGGTGTCCATCTGGGACGAGGACACCCGCCGCATCTGCCGGGACGCGGGCGTCAAACTGCTCTGATGGGACTTCCCGGCCTCCGCCGGGATCCATAAGACTGTTTTTTGAATCGCCATGCATAGACCGCTCATATCCTCCCGAAAAGGGGTGGATTTGGGCGGTTTTTGGTACCGTTTTGGGGCCAAAATGGTACCAAAAAGGGCCGTTTCCGGCCCGAGATTTTCCGATTATTCATTGTATGCATGTTTTATGCATATTTATTCACATCCCTTCAGCGCCTCGTCCAGCGCCCGGGCCAGGGCAGGTACCGCCGCCAGGGCCTCGGTGAGTGTGTTCCGGTTGTGCCCCACCTCCACCAACGCGCAGAGCGTGCCCGCGTGCTGATTGTACCTCTGGCCCGTGGTCATCACCGGCCGGGTGGAGCCCGGGGCGAACCGGTTCATGGCCCCCGTGGCCGCCCGGGCAAAGGCCAGGTTCCTTTCCCAGTCCGGCACCTCGCTTTTCGCCCGGAGAGGATCTCCCCCAGTCCCCATTTCATCGCCATTTTCCAGGGCATCGCTGTCCCATATCATGTCCTCATTTGCTTCACACGCAGGACTGTTCCAGACAGCGCTTTCTCCTTTGGATTCGCTCATTTTTTCTTGCGGCGAAAGGCTTTCTCCTGTGCCCACCAGAAACATCACCCGGG
>CADAGW010000441.1 GCA_902787475.1 uncultured Eubacteriales bacterium | reverse complement strand
CACAATGGCCGGGAGCGTCCCCAATTCCTGTTTGACATACGGCCCTATCCCTATCAGCAGGAGATCCTGGATACCCTGTTGGCCGAGCGGGAGGTGCGCGGCTCCTTCCGGAACCTGATCGTGGCCGCCACCGGCACGGGCAAGACCGTGATCGCCGCCTTCGATTACAGGCGGTTCCGCAGGCAGAATCCCGGCGGGGCCAATCGCCTTTTGTTCATCGCCCATCGGGAGGAGATATTGAAGCAGAGCCAGGCCACCTTCGCCGGGGTGCTCAAGGACGTCAATTTCGGCGAGCTGTATGTGGGCGCCCATCGCCCGGAGAGCCTGGAGCATCTGTTCGTATCCGTGCAGACGCTCAATTCCCAGACGCTGGATCAGCGGCTTCCCGCCGATTATTACGACTATATCGTCATAGACGAATCCCACCATGCCGCGGCCCAGTCCTATGAAAAGGCGCTGGCGCACTTTCAGCCCAAGGTGCTCCTGGGCCTGACCGCCACGCCGGAACGCATGGACGGCAAGGACATCTGTGCGTTTTACAACCATCGCATCGCGGCGGAGATCCGCCTGCCGGAGGCCATCAACCGCAAGCTGCTGTGCCCGTTCCAGTATTTCGGCGTGTCGGATACCGTGGACCTGGACGACCTGCGCTGGGTGCGGGGCGGCTACGACAGGACAGAGCTGAGCAATCTGTATACGCTCAGCCGGGCCGTGGCACAGAAGCGGGCGGACCACATACTCAGCAGTATGCTTCGGTACGTGACCGACATAAGCGATGTGCGGGCGCTGGGGTTCTGCGTGTCCATAGAGCATGCCCGGTTCATGGCGGATCATTTCAACCGATGCGGCGTGCCGGCGCTGGCGCTGACCGGCGGCAGCCGGGACGACGAGCGGGCCTCTGCCCAGGAAAAGCTGGTCAGGGGCGAAGTGCGGGTGCTGTTCGTGGTGGATCTGTACAACGAGGGCGTGGATATCCCCGAGGTGAACACAGTGCTGTTTTTGAGGCCCACGGAGTCTCTGACGGTCTTCCTCCAGCAGCTGGGGCGCGGCCTGCGGCTGGCCGAGGGGAAGGATTGCCTGACGGTACTGGACTTTATCGGCGCGGCGAATCGGAAATACAACTTCGAGGAGAAGTTCGCGGCGTTGTTGGACAGCACCAACCACAGCGTGGAGCAGGAGCTGCGCCACGGGTTCGTGTCCGTGCCGAAGGGATGCTATATACAGCTGGAAAAGAAGGCGTCGCAGATCGTCCTCCACAATATCCGGCAGAGCTACGGCTTCCGGGCGGGGCTGGTCAGCCGCATCGCGTCCTTTGGGGAGGACAGCGGCCTGCCGCTGACGCTTGATCACTTTCTGGCCTATCACCATATGGACCCACGCACGATCTACGCCAGGTTCAGCTTCGCCCGGCTGTGCGTCGAGGCCGGCGTGCGGGACAACTTCAAGGAGCCGACAGAGGACGTGATGACCAAGGCGTTTGGCCGGCTGTGCGCCATCGACTCCCGGCGCTGGATCCGCTTTTTGCTGGACACCCTGCCGAGGCTGAGGGATGTGGACATCCCGGGTTTGGGAGAAAACGGGAAGAGGATGCTCAACATGTTCTGCGTGACCGTATGGCAGGAGGTCATTGAGGACTTTGGGTCTGAGGACGTGCGGGAGAAGCTGTACTCTCTGGCGGACAGCCCGGTCATGTTGGGCGAGGTGATCGAGCTGCTCAAATACAAGCTGGATCATATCGACTTTATCGACGCCCCGGCGGACCTGTCCTACGATTGCCCGCTGGACGTGCACTGTTCATACACCCGGGATCAGCTCCTTCTGGCGCTGGATTTCATGAAACCCAAGACATTGCGGGAGGGCGTGAAGTGGCTGAGCGACAAGCGGACAGACGTGCTTCTCATCACGCTGAACAAGTCGGACAAGGAGTATTCCCCCACGACCATGTACAACGACTACTCCATTGACTCCCGCCTGTTCCACTGGCAGAGCCAGCCGATTCGCCCACTGGCCAAAGGTACATCCACCACAAAGCCCGGGGCAGCCATGTGCTGCTGTTCGTCCGGGAGACCAAGAGCGACCCCTGCGGCGCCGCGCCGTATACCTTCCTTGGCGCCGCGGACTACGTCAGCCATACCGGCAGTCGGCCCATGAGCGTCGTGTGGCAGCTGCACCGGCCCATCCCGGCGAAGTTTTTGAGGAAGACACAGCAGGTGATGGGATAAGGAAGTCTTTTACGGCATGCAATCAAATGATCCTGCAAAATGTGGCATAAGATGATTATGGAAAGGACAGGAAAAGACGGTTTGTTCCGTTGGGTGTTTTGATTCATGCATTACAGGATAATGCCGTTTACAAGTACTCATTGGAGTGATATAATAACAATATGTTTTGATCATCCACTGCTTGTTTGAAGGAAAGGGGAGGTACTGTGGAGGGGGAGAAATGGCTGAAGCAGTACTTCGGGCATGAGCATTTCCGGGAGGGGCAGAGGCCTTTGATCGACGCCGTTCTCGCCGGGCGGGACGTGGTGGGGGTGATGCCTACCGGAGCGGGGAAGTCGGTGTGCTATC
>CADAGW010000440.1 GCA_902787475.1 uncultured Eubacteriales bacterium | reverse complement strand
CCGTATATTCAAAAACTCCTTTGCTCATTGGGCTTACTCCGCCGCATTTCGCCCACTGGGCGGCGGCTGCGTGCGCCCCTCAGACTCCTCGCCAAAGGGTCAAGACCCTTTGGAATCCCATCTTCCGCCCTTCGGGCGGGACGGGAGTTTTGAAATATGATTTTTGCACTGTCAGTATCATAACTTCAGAACCAATATCTACCACAGTGTCATTGCGAGGAGCGAAGCGACGAAGCAATCCGTCACCCCAAAAACCACGACGCCGAGGATTTTTCCCCGGCGTCATATTTCTATTCAATATCAGATTTCTCCCTTCGCCCTCTCCAGCGCCCCGATCACCCTGTCGCACCACTGGTCGAACTCCGGATCCTCCCTCTGGCATTCCGGATGGGCCTCAATATACTCTATGGCCATCCTCACGCCCCTGTAAAAGGGCACCTCCGTGCGCATATCCGGCACGGCCCGCTTGAGCTTGGTATTGTCAAACACCACGCTCACGCCCTTGTCTCCCAGCAGGCTTCCTGAAAAATCATACCCATTCTTTTCTCCCGCCGCCGCCAGAAATTCCGACGACACGTGGCAGGCGTTCAGCTTCACCCCCAAGGCGTCCGCGATGGTGGCGTATATCTGATCCCAAGTCAGGCTCTCGTCCCCTGTGATCTGGAACGCCTCGCCTATGGCGTGCCGATTGCCCATCAGCCCCACGAATCCCCTGGCGAAGTCGGTATTGAATGTCAGCGTCCACAGCGACGACCCGTCCCCGTGTATGATCACGGGCTTCCCTTCCCGCATCCTCTTGAGCACCTGCCAGGACCCGTTCTTCCCGTGAAGCCCCACGGGCACGCTCCGCCTGTCGTATGTGTGGCTGGGCCGCACGATGGTCACGGGGAACCCTTCGCTTCTGTATTTCTCCGTCAGGTATTCCTCGCAGGCGATCTTGTTTCTCGAATAGAGCCAATAGGGATTGGCCAGCGTCGTGCCCTCGGTGATGATATAATTGGCCGCGGGCTTGTGATACGCCGACGCGGAGCTGATGAATATATACTGCCTCGTCTTCCCGGCGAAGAGCCGATAATCCCTCATCACCGCCTCCGGCGTAAAGGCGATAAAGTCCGCCACGGTGTCAAATTCCATGCCGCGGAGCTTCTTTTTCGTCTCCTCCTCGTCGTTGATATCCGCTGTGATCTGGCGCACATTGCCCGGCACCTGCGCCGCCCGGTTCCCCCGGTTCAGTACCCATACCTCCCACAATGGATCCTCTGCCAGCCGCTCCACGATGGCCATGCTGATGGTGCCGGTGCCGCCGATACACAATGCCTTCATACTGCCGCCTTTCCGGGGCCGCGCCCCATCCTCCGCCCTGCGCGGAGCTTTTGCCTATACTATACAATATCCCGCCCCTCCCGTCAAGAGCGCATCTTTCATTGACAATTCCCGCAAAACGCGGTACAATACAAAAGAAATACAATGGATACGGAGTGTCGCGCATGAAAAGGCTGTTATCTGTACTGTTGATCTGCGTCATGCTGGTTGGATCGGCCCTGGCCGATTCCGGCGCCCAGGTCGATCTTGAGAGACTGGGCATCTATTCCGCCCTGGCCCATGACGAAACGACCGGCGAATGGTCCGTTCTCTCCAACCAGGCCTCCATGGCCCTTCAGGTGGTGGAGAGAAACGCCGTCAACTATACCGACAGCTTCCTGATCCTGTGGCTGGAGTTGGGCGGCAGCCTGGCCACCGGCCGCCTCTCGCCCATACTCCACCTGCTCTACGTGGACACCGAGGAGATCCATCCCGCCTCCGTCAGCATCCTGGTGGGCCGGGAGCGCTACGACTTCCTGGTCAGCGCCCAGGACGAGACGGTGGGCCGGGAGCATGCCGAGCACATCCGCATCCTCATGGACAAGGATTCCCTCTCCATGCTCCGCGCCATCAGCCGGGACGGCGTGGCCCAGGTGCGCCTGGGCGGCGGCGCGGGCCGTGTGAACGTGACCCTGCAGGTGATGGAGAGCTACAAAACGCCCCTTCAGAAGGCCCACGGCCTCAGCGTCGAGGGCATATTCCCCATGCTGGAGGAACTGGACGCCATGGGCTATGAGGGCTACGATCTCG
>CADAGW010000439.1 GCA_902787475.1 uncultured Eubacteriales bacterium | reverse complement strand
GGGGATGCTGCCCAATTCCAATATGGTTCCCCGCCGAAGGCGGAAGATGGGATTCCAAAGGGGCGCACGAAGCCGCCGCCCAGTGGGCGAAATGCGGCGAAGTAAGCCCAATGAGGCAAGGAGTTTTTGGATATACGGATTCCAAAAACGACTATGCCGAATTGAGGAACCTGGGCCCTTTGGCCGGGGTCTGGGGCCGGGTAGGCCCCAGCGTTTTCCCCGCCTCCCCTCGTTACTTCTTGGACAATGCCTCGTCTATGGCCTTGGCGGCGACTTTGCCGGCGCCCATGGCGGAGATGACGGTGGCGGCCCCGGTGACGGCGTCGCCGCCGGCGTAGACGCCGGGTCGGCTGGTGAGGCCGTCCTCGTTGACGATGATACCGCCCTTGCGGTTGACCTCCAGGCCCTTGGTGGTGGACTTGATGAGGGGATTGGGAGAGGTGCCGATGGCCATGATGACGGCGTCCACGTCCAGAGTGAACTCACTGCCGGGCACGGGCACCGGGCGGCGGCGTCCGCTGGCGTCCGGCTCGCCCAGCTCCATGCGGATGCAGCGGATGCCGGTGACGAAGCCGTTTTTGGGATCCCGCTTGTCCTCCGGGTTGTCGTAGCCCAGGATTTCCACGGGATTGTTGAGCAGACGGAAGTCGATGCCCTCCTCCTGGGCGTGCTCCACTTCCTCACGCCGGGCGGGCAGCTCCTCCATGGAGCGGCGGTAGACGATGTATACATGCTCCGCGCCAAGGCGCAGGGCGGTGCGGGCCGCGTCCATGGCCACGTTGCCGCCGCCCACCACGGCCACCTTGCCGCCCTTCATAATGGGAGTGTGGGGGTCGGGCAGGTAGGCCTTCATCAGGTTGGAGCGGGTCAAAAACTCGTTGGCGGAGTAAACGCCCTTCAGGGATTCGCCGGGTATGTTCATAAAATTGGGCAGGCCCGCGCCGGAGCCCACGAACACGGCCTCGTAGCCCATGTCGAACAGCTCGTCTATGGTGAGGGTCTTGCCGATGACCACGTTGGTCTCGATGTCCACGCCCAGGGCCCGCAGGGTGTCCACCTCCTTGGCCACGATGGCCTTGGGCAGACGAAACTCGGGGATGCCGTATACCAGCACGCCGCCGGCGGTATGCAGAGCCTCGAACACGGAGACCTTGTAGCCCTTCTTGGCCAGATCGCCCGCGCAGGTGAGGCCGGAGGGGCCGGAGCCCACTACCTCCACACGGTGCCCGTTTTGCGGGGGCAGGGCGGGCTTGTCGGCGCTATGCTCGTTGTGCCAGTCCGCGGCGAACCGCTCAAGACGGCCGATGCCCACCGGCTCGAATTTGACGCCCAGGGTGCACTTCATCTCGCACTGGCTCTCCTGGGGGCATACCCGGCCGCAGACCGCGGGCAGGGAGGAGGAGCGGGTGATCACCTGATAGGCCGCCTCGAAATCGCCCTTCTTCATTTCGGCGATGAAGTCGGGAATGGGGATGTTCACGGGACAGCCCTCCACGCAGGGCCGGTTTTTGCAGCTTAAGCACCGCTTGGCTTCGTCCACGGCCATTTCCATGGTGTAGCCCAGGGCCACCTCGCTGAAATTGTGGGCGCGCACCTCGGGAGCCTGGGTGGGCATTTCATGTTTTTTGGGTACGATGGCCATATATCTCCCTCCTTACGCGTTTTTGAGCAGATTGCAGGTCTCGGTGTAGGCGTGATTTTCGTAGTCAGCGTACATGCGGCCCCGGCTCATGGCCTCGTCAAAGTCCACCTGATAGCCGTCAAAGTCCGGCCCGTCCACGCAGGCGAAGCGGGTGACCCGCTCTCCGTCCTGATTGAGGGTCAGCCGGCAGCCGCCGCACATGCCCGTGCCGTCGATCATAATGGGGTTCATGGACACGGTGACAGGGACGGAGAAGGGCTTGGCGGTGAGGGTCACGAATTTCATCATGATCAGCGGGCCGATGGTGATGATCATGTCGAACCTCTCGCCCGCCTCCAGCATCTCCTTGAGGGGCACGGTGACGTTGCCGCCCCGGGCGTAGGAGCCGTCGTCGGTCATGACCACCAGGCGGTCGGAGCAGGCGCGGAACTCGTCCTCAAGAATGAGAAGATCCTTATTGCGGAAGCCGATGATGGAG
>CADAGW010000438.1 GCA_902787475.1 uncultured Eubacteriales bacterium | reverse complement strand
TCCGCCTCGGCGGGGTAGTCGGGCATCAGCACCTGGGTGACGGTGAACCGGCCGCCGGATATGCGGCCCACGCCCACTAAAAACGCCACGGTGCCCGCGCCCCGGGAAAGGCCGGTGGTCTCGGTGTCCAGAAAAGCGCACCTGTCCCAGTCCGCCGCTCCCTCCAGGCCCATGCGGCGAAGGGCCTGGGGGGTGATGTCCCACAGGCGGGGGTCCACAGGGCGGGTATAGGAGCGCTCCACCAGCGCCGGGACGGGCGCGGGGGCCTCCGGGGCCGCCTTTTTCTTCATGGCGGCCAGTTTGCGGGCAAGCTCAGACATGGGGATAGTACCTGACGATCAAGAAGATAAGGATGGCCAGTTGGACAAAGCACAGGGCGGGCAGGCCGTATCGAAAGGCCGGATGCCGGGTCTTGTGGCGGAAAAGGTACATGCCCAGCGTGGCCCCGTAGGCCCCCATGAGGAAGGCGAAGAGCCAGAGGGTCCTCTCCCGGATCCGCCAGGCGTCCTTCCGGGCCCGCCATTTGTCAAGGCCCATGAGGCACAGGGACGCAAGGTTGATCCCCGCCAGGGCCCAGAGGACGACGCGAAAGGCAGGCACGGTCAGAGCACGTAGCGGGAATAGTCGCGCTCGGCCAACTCCGCGCCCAGCTGATCGTTGACGTATTTGGCGTCCACGGTGACGGTGACCTGGGGCGCGTCGCCGCCGCCGGCGTTGAAGGCCACGTCGGAGAGTACCTTTTCAAGGATGGTATGGAGCCGGCGGGCGCCGATGTTCTCGCTCCGCTCGTTGGCCTGGTAGGCGTATTTGGCCAGGGCGTCGATGGCGGAGTCGTCGAACTGAAGGTCCACCCCGTCGGTGGAGAGGAGGGCCTTGTACTGGCGTACCAGCGCGTTTTGGGGCTGGGTCAGGATCTGGCGGTAGTCCTCGGCAGTGAGGGGTTTCAGATGCACCAGCACCGGGAAGCGGCCCTGCAGCTCGGGGATCAGGTCTCCCACCTTGGAGACGTGGAACGCGCCGGCGGCGATAAAGAGAATATGGTCGGTTTTCACCGGGCCGTATTTGGTGTGCACGGTACTGCCCTCCACGATGGGCAGGATGTCCCTCTGCACGCCCTCCCTGGACACGTCCGGGCCCTGGCCGGAGGACTTGCCGGCCACCTTGTCGATCTCGTCGATGAACACGATGCCGTCCTGCTCCGCCCGGCGAATGGCCTCGGCGTAGACGTCGTCCATGTCGATGAGGTTTTGCTCCTCTTCGCTTTCCAGTATGCGCCGGGCCTCGGCCACGGTGACGGTGCGCATGCGGGTCTTTTTGGGCAGTATGCTGCCCAGCACGTCGTTCATGTTCATGTCGGTGCCGGGGATGTCGCTGCGGGGCTGTACCACCTCCACCTCCACCTGCACCTTTTCGTTTTCCAGCTCGCCCCGGCGGAGAGCCTCCCGCACACGGGCCTTCTGCTCGCCGATGCGGCCCTGCTCCTCGGCGGGCAGGTCGCTCTTGGGCTTGTTGCCCAGGAGGATGTCTATGGGGTTGGTGGGCTTTTTGACGGGCTGGACGATCATGTCCACTAATCTGTCCTCCACCGCCTGCATGGCCCGGCCCCGGACGGCCTCCTGATGCCGTTCTTTGGTGAGGTGGATACTGGCCTCGATCAGGTCCCGGATGATGGACTCCACGTCCCGGCCCACGTAGCCGACTTCCGTAAACTTGGTGGCTTCGACCTTCACGAAGGGGGCGTCCACCAGCTTGGCCAGGCGGCGGGCGATCTCGGTCTTGCCCACGCCGGTGGGGCCCACCATGAGTATATTCTTGGGGACCACCTCGTCGCGGATGTCGTCCGGCAGCATGGCCCGGCGGTAGCGGTTGCGAAGGGCGATGGCCACGGCCCTTTTGGCCTCGGACTGGCCCACGATGTATTTGTCCAGCTCCCGCACGATCTCTCTGGGGGTCAGGTCGCTCATGCTATACCACCTCCACGATGACGTTGTCGTTGGTATACACGCAGATGATGGCGGCGATGTGCAGCGCCTTCTCCGCGATGGTCTGGGCGGGCAGGTCGGTGTTCCCCATCAGGGCCCGGGCCGCCGCCAGGGCGTAGTTGCCGCCGGAGCCGATGGCCAGCACGCCGTCGTC
>CADAGW010000437.1 GCA_902787475.1 uncultured Eubacteriales bacterium | reverse complement strand
GAGGACGAGAGACGGATGGCTTCGTCGCTGGGCTCCTCGCGTTGACACTGGGAGTGTCCGCTATGCTTTTGCGATGATCGCTATGGCGGAACGGTATTACCGGTCCGGGTGGAGGGGCGGGGCGGTGAAGAGGGCGTCTGCCTGGCGCTGGACGATGAAGAGGGACGGGAGGTGGATAAAGTCCTCCGCTCCGGGATAGAAGCGGTAGAAATGGGAGGCGGGGTCGGCGGCGATCCACTGGCGGATCACCTGGGATTGGCCCTCGTCGGTGCGGCGGACGTTTACGTTGGTGCGGGGCTCCTCGTAGTAGGAGAAGAGGTAGTCCTCGTGGTAGGAGATGAACTGGTATTTGTCGCCCTTGTTCAGGCCCTCCTCGGTGAGGGCGTGGTGGTAGTAGAGGTATTCGTTGGCCTTTTCGGGGATCAGGCGGGCCAGGCGGCCGATGTGCAGGTCCGCGGGGCGAGGACGCTCCCAGTCGGCTTCGCTTTGGGGGATCTGCTGGAAGTAGACGGGGCGCATCTCCACCCACTTGCGGGGGGAGTCCTCGCCGGGCCAGTCGAGAAGCAGGGGCGTGAAGGGGGCGAATATTTCATCCGGCATGGCCTTATCGAGAGTGCTCTCGCAGTAGGAGAAGAGGAGGGAGCCGAACCGGTATATGCCCGCGGTGAGGATGACGCCCTGCCGGGCCAGGGCCTGGGCGGCTTCGTAGGCCGCCTGGCTGGCAGTATAGAGGGCCTGGGGGGCGCAGAGGGGGATCAGCTGGGCGCGGTGGGAGACGCGGTATAATGGTTTTTGGCTCATGGGATACTGTCCTTTCGCGGCGTCGCGCTGTTTCTGTGAAGGGTGGGGACGGATTGCTTCGTCGCTTTGCTCATCGCAATGACATTCAGCTCCGCTGTGAGGCAATCCGTTCCCTGCTAATGGGGCGTTTCGAAGGGAAATGGGGTCAGTCGCTGACTTTTTCAAATACCATGACGCAGGAGGCGAAGTCGCCCCAGGGGAAGGAGACCTTGACGCCCGCGCGCATCATGTCGTTGGCGTGCATTTTTTGGCCGTTTTCGCAGATGTATTCGCCCTGGGGCACGCCGCGCATCTTGACGTAGACCGGGCCGGGATTGGGCCGGGAGAGGACGCGGTAGACGCAGAGGATCACACGGCGGTCGTCGGCGAACTGCCAGGCGGCGATGTTGCCTTCGAAGGGGGAGAGAAGGCGGGTGAAGGCGCCGTGGCTGACGGTAGAACGGAGCGTTTTCACCCGCTCCACCTGGCGGACGATCTGGGCCATGTCCTCATCCGTCTGGGCGGACAGGTCCAGCTCGTAGCCGAAGTTGCCGCCCAGGGCCACGTCGCCCCGGACCTGTATGGAGGTGAGGCGGGCCACCTGATGGTTGGGGGAGGCGGACACGTGGGCTCCCATGGCGGAGGTGGGATAGGCGTAGCTGGTGCCGTACTGTATGCCGATGCGCTCCATGGCGTCGGAGTCGTCGCTGGTCCAGATCTGGGGCATGTAGTAGAGCATGCCGGGGTCGAACCGGCCGCCGCCGCCGGAGCAGCCCTCAAAGAGTACCTGGGGGAAGGCGGAGGTGATCTCCTCCATCACCCGGTAGACGCCCAGCATGTAGCGGTGGGCGGTCTCGCCCTGGCGGCCGTCGGCGAGGAGTTGGGATCCGGCTTCCTTGAAGTTCCGGTTCATGTCCCACTTGACGTACTGTATGTTGGCGCTGCGGAGGACGGAGGATACGGCGTCTATGACGTAGTCCTGCACGTCCCGGCGGCTCATGTCCAGGATCAGCTGGTTCCTCGCCGTGGTGCGGGGCCGGCCATCGGCGTGGAGGCACCAGTCGGGGTGGGCGCGGTAGAGGTCGCTGTTGGGCGAGACCATTTCCGGCTCGAACCACAGGCCGAACATGAGGCCCAGGTCGTTTATGTCCTTCGCCAGCGCGCCGATGCCCTGGGGGAGCTTTTTCTTGTCCACTACCCAGTCGCCCAGGGAGCAGTCGTCGTTGTCCCGCCTGCCGAACCAGCCGTCATCCAGCACGAACAGCTCCATGCCCGCCCTGGCCGCCGCCTCCCAGTTGTTGATGAGTATGGGGCGCTCCTTATCCCGCCAGTAGCCCCGGCACAGGCGGCTCCGGTAGAGGGCGTGGAAGGCCTGGCTCATGGCGTTTAGACCCTGGTCGGCGTATACGCAGACCGCCTCGGGGGCCTGGAAGGCTTCGCCGGGGGCAAGACGCCAGAGAAGGGTGCGGGGGTTCAGGCCGGCGACCAGGCGGGTGGTACCGAAGGCGTTTTCGTCGGCGGAGATGTCGAAGTCGCCGCTGTATATGAGGTTCACGCCCAGGCACTCGCCGGAAAACTCGGTGGCGTCGGGGGCGATGAGGGCGGCGAAGGGGTTGTGCTCGTGGCCGGACGCGCCCCGGGAGGAGGGATGAGGGCGGCGAAGGGGTTGTGCTCGTGGCCGGACGCGCCCCGGGAGGAGGATATGGTGCGGGTCATGCGGGCGGGAGAGACCCTTTCGGGGCGGCGCTCCCGGGCCCAGGCACCGGATAAATGCAGCATGTCCCATCTTCCCGGCAGGGTGACGCACAGGCTCCCGGCCCGGGTGAGGGTGAGGGCCTCTGCGCCATGATTTTCATAGCGGACGGAGGCCGCCAGGGCCGGGCGGTGGGCAAAGAGGGTATAGGATAGATACGCGGTGAGGCCGGTCAGGGGGTCCCGCATCTCGACGGTGAGGGTGTCGGCTTCGCCGTCGTCCTCCGTGTAGGTGGCCGGAAGGCCGGGGAGGGCGGGCTTGCCGGGGGTGATCGTATGGCCCTGGTAGAAAAGCGCCGCGCCGGTCTGGCCGGATGCGTCCCGGGCAGAGAGCAGGGCGGGCCGGTAGTCGCCCCGGCCCTCGGTGGGCAGGGCGTAGGGGAGGATCTGGCGGAGGGAGTCGAAGGAGGCGCCTTCGTTTTCCTGCCAGATGAGGGCGGCGAAGGGGTTGTGCTCGTGGCCGGACGCGCCCCGGGAGGAGGATATGGTGCGGGTCATGCGGGCGGGAGAGACCCTTTCGGGGCGGCG
>CADAGW010000436.1 GCA_902787475.1 uncultured Eubacteriales bacterium | reverse complement strand
CAGCAGGGAAAACAGCACCAGCCACACCAGGGGCATCACGTTCTGCCTCTGCCCGTCGGCGTCGATAAAGAAAAACAGGGCGGCGGCGATGAGGGCGGCGGCCCCCACGATGGGTATGACGAACTGGGCCCATCCCGGGGCCAGACACACGTCGATCAGCGCCAACAGCACGCACACATACCACAGCGCCTTTACGATCTGCCCGCACAGATTTCGTTCCACCAGATCCGGGGACAGCACGCACCGCCACAGCGTCCACAGTCCCCACAGCGCCACGGGAAACCACACCGCCCCGCCCACGGCCAGGTTGACGATGACACAGGCCGCGGCGATGAAAGTAAAGGCGTAGGCGCACACGGGCCGGATCCGGAAAAACGCCCGCCGCTTCCTGTCCACCCGGGGATACACCATATCAATCTTCATAGCACTGGCTCCCGCTGACCCGAGGAGTAAGCCCCAGTCCCGTCAGCAGCTCGTATAATTTTTCCTCAAAGGACGGATCCTCCGTGAGCTTGGCCACTGTGAACACCGCCCTGCCGTTGCAGGTGACCATGGAACAGGCGGCCCGGTTGGTGCGCACTGTGCCCAGCACGAAGTCCAGCTTTTCCACCCATTTCTCCATCCCCTGCGGCAGGGTCACCACGCCCAGATTGGACAGGGTATTGGAAAAGATGCTGTCCCCCAAAAATCCGTATACCAGCCTTGCCACCGGCTCCTTCACCGCCAGGGGCACAAATTTCAGGCTCCTGGTCAGCTTCACCGCCGTGCGGGTCATGTCGTCCATGGCGGCGGGGGTGGCCTTGGCCCGGATCTGCCGGCAGGTCTCGGCGAGCACGCTCTCCATGTCCGTCACGGCGGACACGGGGAAGATCACGCTGCAGTAGAGGGAGTCGTTGCGCACGGTGGGGCTGTGGTCGAACCTGCGCATATTCACCGGGATCTGGATCTGGATATCTCCCTCCTGGGCCTCGGTGGCGTATCGTCCCGAGAGCATCATCAGCGCGGTCATCAGCTCCGTCACCGTAGCGCCCCGGCGCCTGGCGGCCTCCCGCAGGGCCTGGGCGTCCATTTCAAAGTGCAGTACCCGGCAGGGCGTCACTCTGGCCAGCCGCCCGCTCATCTGCAGCGCCCGCTTGCCCATGAACCCCGAGCCCCGCTTATCCTTTTTGGCCAGGGCCGGGCCCTTCACGGGAGGCTTTTTGGCCGCCAGGGCGAATCCGTCCTCGGTCTCCCGGGGCAGGGGCTGGGCGTCCACGTCCCACACGCCCTCGTCCTTTGCCACCTCCACGCCCAAAAGCCGCAGATACTCCGCCGTCAGCGTCTTTAAAAACACCATGCCCCCGGACCCGTCCGTGAGCCCGTGGAAATACTCCACGCTGATCCGGTTCTGATAATACAGGGTCCTGAAGGACTGGGAGCCGCTCTGGGCGATGTGGAGCGGGGCGCAGGGCAGATATTTTTCCTCCTCCACGGTGAACCGCCGCTTGACGGAGTCCAGATAGTGCCAGAAAAAGCCCTTCTTCACCGTGGTGGCGAAGGAGGGGAACCGCTTGATGGTGAACGTCAGCGCCATCTGGAGCAGAGCCGGGCGCACCGGCTCGGTCAGATACGCCGACAGCCGGAACATGGGCATCTGCCCGTGCCGCATGGACAGGGGATAGATCTTGGCCGCCGTGTCCAGCGGGTACCATATGCTGGCGCCGTGGGCGTAAAAGCCCCCCAGGTGCACGGGCGACAGCCTCTTTAAGGCCTCCTCCGTCTCCACGCCCATCGCCCGGTATTCCTCCAGCGCCCGGGCGTAGTCCTCCATCAGCCTGTTCCGGATCACCCTCGGCAGGGCGATGTGTGCCGCCAGATCCGCGATATACGCCGGCGGTACGCCCATCTCCTCCAGCGTCGATGCCCGCCTGGCCGAAACCGTTCTCTTCTCTTTTCCCTTTGCCGTCTTCTGCTTCTTCATACCCCTATTGTACACCCCCTCGCCCTTTTCGTCAAGGAACGGGGTCACGAGGGGTTACGAGGGGAGGCGCTGGGCGCTGCGCGACCCTCAATTCGCAATAGTCGTTTTTGAAATCCGTATATTCAAAAACTCCTTTGCTCATTGGGCTTACTTCGCCGCATTTCGCCCACTGGGCGGCGG
>CADAGW010000435.1 GCA_902787475.1 uncultured Eubacteriales bacterium | reverse complement strand
GATTTTTCTCGGCCCACTTTTGGGGCGTTTTGGGGAGGCAAAGGTGTCCGTCCCCGGGGGATGTGAGCTGGGACCCCGGCCCATCGACCTTCACCTCCAGGCCCTTCGTGTTCTGGGAGCGGAGATTGAGGAGTCGGAGGAAGGAATCCTGTGTCGTTCCGACGGCCTTCATGGCGGGGAAATATCTCTTGTTCTTCCCAGCGTGGGGGCCACAGAAAACGCCATGATCGCGGCCTGTGCCGCCGAAGGGGAGAGCGTGATCTATAACGCCGCCCGGGAGCCGGAGATCGTCTTTTTACAGGATTATCTTCGCCTTTTGGGAGCAGATATAACCGGCGCCGGCTCTCCGGTCATCCGTGTCCGGGATTTTTCCCCCCGGAAACGGGCCGGCCTTCGTATCCCGCCCGACAGGATCGCCGCGGCCACGTATCTGTGCTGCGCGGTCTGTGCCGGGGGCGAGGTGGAGCTCTCCGATGTCCGTCCACAGGAGCTCCGGCCGGTGCTGAATGCACTTGGGAGCATGGGCTGCGCCCTCGCCGAAGGGAAAAATGCCCTACATATCAGCGCCTCTGGAAGGCCAATGTCTCCTGGCGCGATCGTCACCCGCCCGTATCCCGGCTTTCCCACCGACGCTATGCCCTTGCTGATGGCTGCCTGTCTCCGGTGCCGGGGACCGGCCATGTTTATGGAGAATATATTCTCCGCCCGGTTCCGGCATGCGGAGGAGATGCGCCGCCTCGGGGGAAATATCGTTCTGCGTGGCCCTCTCGCTATCGTTACCGGAGAGGAGCGGCTCACAGGTGCGAAGTTGACCAGCCCTGACCTGCGGGGCGGAGCTGCCCTTGTGGCAGCGGCCCTGGGGGCGGAAGGGGAGAGTGTGATACGGGACAACGGCCATATTTCCCGCGGATATGACGGTCTGGATAACCATCTCCGCTCTCTGGGAGCGGATATCTGGCGCGAATGAGCGCACTTGCAAAGGAGAACGATCCATGAGCTTGGAATCCCAAATACACACCCACAGGCCCCGGCGGGGCAATGCCTGGTATGGACCGCTGGCGCTGCTGATGCTGTTCCTGGTGGCTGTGCTGGTGGTGAGCCTGTTTTTCCGGGTCTCGGAGATCGAGGTGATTAACGCCTCGGAATACAGTGACGAGGATATCATCCGTTCCTCCGGCATCGAAGAGGGGGCCAACCTGTTCTTTGTGGACCGGTTTTCCGCGGCAAGCAAGATTTTTTCCGATCTGCCTTATATGGACACGGTGAGTATCCGCCGGCAGATCCCCGGAAAGATCATCATTCAGGCCGAGGGCAGCGCTCCGGCGGCATGGATGCTGTTGGACGAGGAGTATTGGCTCATCGATCGTAATGGAACGATGCTGGGAACAGTCTCCCAGAACGAGGCGGAGGCTTTCCCGGAGATCCGCTCTCTGGAGCCGGTGACCGTGATCGCGAACTGCTCCACCATCGAGGCGTTGCGCCTGGAGCTCGTGAAAGACTACGAACCCATGGACTACTGGGCGGAATAGGCTCCAGCCTGTGCGTTATCCCGCTCCGCTGCGGGATGGGCGCCGCCATGCGTGCGGTTCGGGCCCTTTGCAGGGTGGTGCATGATTCAGCTGCAAGGAGGGGGTTCGCCTCATTGCCAAGGGGTAGAATGGTCGTGAACCTGCAGTTTGGCGCGTGAGGTAGCTTTCTCGCCAGCGCGGAGGCACCTTGGAGGAGCGAGCGTGAAATACATCGTCATCAGCATCGTCGTTATGGCATTGTGCCTGGTCGTGGGCTTCATTGTCGTTCGATTCGCGCAGCGCAAGGCCAAGGCCCAGTGGCCTGTATGGCTTCGGGCCCTTCTTGGCATTGCGTGTGGCCTGGTGCTGATGGTGACCGTTGGCGTGGGATATCTGCAGGTATATCAGCATGCCACTCCCGAGGCCGTCGCTGCGCTCGAGGGCAGCGAAGAGGTGATCGTGCAGGAGACTCCGAACGGATGGCTCTTCGATGGGCCGGGTATCCAGACGGCGTTCGTGTTCTATCCAGGGGCGAAGGTGGAAGCCGCCGCATATGCACCGCTCATGAACAGGATATCCGCCTTGGGAATGGACTGCTTCCTCGTGCGCATGCCGTTTCGCATGGCTGTGTTGGA
>CADAGW010000434.1 GCA_902787475.1 uncultured Eubacteriales bacterium | reverse complement strand
CGGCCCTCTATGAAAAGGAGACCCCCCGGGTGGGGGTGCGCATGGCCTTTGCCATGGACGAGCAGGGGAGCCGCCTCACCGTCTCGGACGGGGTAAACATCGTGGAAGCGGCGGGAGAGGCCCCGGAGGCGGCCCTCAGCCGTCCCACGGACGCCGAGAGCGCGGCCAAAAACCTGAAAAAAACCGGCGGGACGCCCTATTATGTGGAGAGCTTCACCGCCGACATCGCACCCGGGCTGATGATGCCCGCCGCGGGCCTGAACGCCCTCCGGAGGGAGGCCCTGGAACGGCTGACCGCCCTCCGGGGAGCGCCCCCGGAGCGGCGCCGGGGAGAGGAGAGCCCTCTGCCGCCGGAGACGCCCCGGGATCGGGAGCGCTTCCCCGCCCTCTGGGCCCGATTCGCCTCTCCGACCCAGATCCCGGCGGGGGAGGCGTATGAGCGCGTCCTCCTGCCCCTGGAGACCATCACCCCGGAGCGGATCCGGGAGCTGGGAGACAAGCTCTGCGCCGAGCTGCCCCCCATCCTCTGGCCGGAGGACGAGGAGCGCCTGGAACGGGACCTCCTGCGCCTCCGGGACGCCGGGCTCCGGGAGGCCTGGGGGGACAATGTCTATGCCATTCCCCTCTGCCGCCGGGCGGGGATCGCCCTCCGGGGCGGCGCGGGGCTCAATATCCTCAACTCCCGGGCCCTGCGGCACTACGAGGCGGACGGACTGTTGAGCCTCACCGCCTCCTGGGAGCTGTCCCTAAAGGATATAAAGGCCCTGGGCGGGAGCGTCCCCCTGGGAATCCTGGGCTACGGCCGCCTGCCCCTGATGCGGTTTCGGAACTGCCCACAGCGCGCCTTTGCCGGCTGCGCCAAGTGCGGCGGCCGGGGCGAGCTCACCGACCGGCGGGGGGTCCGCTTCCCCCTGGAGTGCGGCGGGAAAAAGACCGTCACCCTCCTCAATGAGCGCCTCAAAGGCACCCCGATCGTCGACCTCGTCTCCAAGATGGAGGCGATGCGTCCCGCCATCACCGACTATGTGGTGGGGCAAGACGTCGTCTACCAGGCCTTGATGGAAGCGTTCCTTCGCTTCGCGGGCGAGCGGCTGGCCGTATGGCTGGCCGACTGCGTCCAGGCCGCACCGGATCCCGCGCTGCGCGGCAAGGTCCTCGCCATGATACGGGACGGCAAGGCGCGCTACTGGCATTCCCTCTGGCGAAGCGGCCTGGCGCGCAAGCGCGTGCGCCAGGCGCTCCATCCGGCCGGCTGGTACCTGTGGACGGCGCTCTGGATCGCGGGCGGAATGGACCGGGTGAGGTGGAGGAATGGCTGAGATGACGACGGAGGAAAAAAGAGCCCGTTTCCTGGAGCCCGAAACGCGTTGCGGCCATTACGTCTCCGCCGAGACGAAGGCCTGCTGGAAGGTCATGCTTGACCTGGCCGAGGATTTCGTCCGCGTCTGCGACAAGCACGGCCTGCGCTACATGCTCGCCGGGGGGTCGCTCCTCGGCGCGGTCCGCCACGGCGGTTTCATCCCCTGGGACGACGACCTGGACCTGGCGATGCCGCGCGAGGACTACGACCGCTTCGTCGGCCTCGCCGGCGAGTTCCGCCATCCCCACTTCCTCCAGACGGCCCTTACCGACCGCGAATACACCATCACCCACGCGAAACTCCGGAATTCGGAAACGACGGCCCTTCTGCCGAACCACATCGAAAAGGACTTGCGCTTCAACGAGGGCATTTTCATCGACGTCTTTCCGCTCGACCCCTATCCCGACAGCCCCGGACTCCGACGGCGCACGGAAAGACGGGAATGGGTCCTGCGCGGACTCAGGACCTACGCGATGCGCCGGAGGTTTGGGCGCCCGGTTCTGGACCGGATGCTGAAGCTGGCCGGCAGACTCGCCCTTCGCGTGGTCGGGGCGGACGGACTGTGGAACCGCCAGGAAAGAATGTACCGGTGCCTTCCCCCGGGAAGGGAGGGCCTTTTCGTGATGGGCGCCGCGGAGTTTGGCTTCGAGACCCGCTACCGCTGGCCCGGGAAGATGATGTCCTCCTTTGTCGACCTTCCGTTCGAGTACCTTACGTTCAAGTGCCCTGCCGAATACGACGCCATCCTCACCGGAATCTACGGCGACTGGCACAAGTTCGTCAAGGG
>CADAGW010000433.1 GCA_902787475.1 uncultured Eubacteriales bacterium | reverse complement strand
GCTGGGGCTTCGCTATGTGCAGATTTTCGTGCCCCTGCCCCGGGTGCGGGTGTATTACGCGGGCCTTCTGCCCACGCCCTATCCCCTGGGAGGTATGGAGCTTTCCACCTCCGACGCCCTTCACGATCAGATCGCCCGCGTCAGCCGCCGCACGCTGGAATTGTGCATACACGAGCATTACGAGGACTGCCCCTGGCGGGAGCAGTCCCTCTATGCCATGGATTCCCGCAACCAGATGCTCTGCGGATATTACGCCCTGGGCGAATACGACATGCCCCGGGAGAGCCTGCGGCTGCTGGGCCTCTCCCTGCGGGACGACCACATGCTGGAGCTGTGCTCCCCGGCCCGGGTGCCCATCACCATCCCCTCCTTCTCCGCTATGTACCTGGTGGAGCTGTGGGAGTACGTGCTCTTCTCCGGCGACAGGGATTTCGGCCGGGAAATGCTGCCGGCCGCCAGGGACATATGCGACGGCTTTTTGGCCATGCGGACGGCGGCGGGCGTCATGCCCCGGTATGAGGAAAAGAAGGACTGGAACTTCTACGAATGGCGGCCCTACTTTGAGGGCTATCAGCGGATGGAGGGGGACGAGGGGCCCCGGGAGGACGCGCCCCTGACCGCCTTCGTGTGCATGGCCCTGTCCGCCTTCGCCTCCCTGCTGGACGCGCTGGGCGAAAAGGACGCCGGGGCGTACCGCAATAGGGGCCAGGAGATGGCAAAGGCCGCCCACCGCGCCTTCTGGGATGAGAATATGGGCGTCTACGCCAGCTTCAGGGGAAAAATGGGCCGTTTCCACTACGCCGAGCTGACCCAGGCGCTGATGCTGATTTGCGGCGCGGTGCCGGAAGCGCTGGAAGCCCAGGTGCGGCGGCGTTTGGCGGAGGGAAATGGCCTGGTGCCCGTCACCATCGCCTACACCGTGTTCAAGTTTGACGCGCTTTTGCAGGATCCCTCCTACGCCGATACAGTGTTTGGCCAGGTGGAGCGGGACTGGGGCTACATGCTCTATTCCGGGGCCACGGCCTTCTGGGAGACCCTGGACGGGGAGAACGACTTCAACAACGCGGGCAGCCTGTGCCACGGCTGGTCGGCGGTGCCGCTGTATCTCTACTTCCGCTACGCCCTGGGCCTGTATCCCACCCGGCCGGGGTTTGAGAAGTATGAGATCAGGCCCATCGACTGCGGCCTTCACGCCCCCAGGGGCGCGGTGACCACCCGGGACGGGCGGAGGATCGAGCTGTAATATCCGAACATCATATATCTGAATCGCTGTAACGAGGGGGACGGACCGCTTCGTCGCTTTGACAGCGCAGATATGGCCCATAAGGAAAGAGAGACAAAAGAGACTTGTTCATTCGTCAAAAGGATTTCGATCCGGAGAAGATCGCCCACTCCGGCCAGTGCTTCCGCATGGCGGCGGAGGACGGGGGCTTTCGGGTGCGGGCGCTGGGCAGATGCGCCCGCCTTTCGCCCTGCCCCGGCGGGTATATGCTGGACTGCCCCGGAGAGGACGAGCCCCTTTGGCGGCGGTATTTCGACCTGGACAGCGACTATGGGGCCTTCCTGCCGGATCCGGGGGACGAGTACCTGTGCCGGGCATATGATCTGGCCCGGGGCGTCCGCATTCTCCGGCAGGATCCCTTCGAGGCCCTGATCACGTTTATCATCTCCCAGCGAAAGAACATACCGGCCATACGCATGTGCGTAGAAAAGCTGTGCGGCGAGCTGGGGGAGGAGGGCAATTTCCCCAGCCCAGGCGCCATAGCCGCCTGTTCGGAGGAGCGGCTTCGGGGCATGTCCCTTGGCTATCGGGCTCCCTACGTGCTGGGCACGGCCCGGATGGTGAATGAAGGCGAGCTTGACCTGGAGGCCTGCGGGGCGCTTGACGACCAGGCGCTTGAGCAGGCCCTTTGCCGGGCCCCGGGCGTGGGGGTGAAGGTGGCAAAGTGCGTGATGCTCTTTGCCTATCACCGTCTGGACGCCTTCCCGGTGGACGTGTGGATCGACAGGACGCTGAAGGAAAAGTATCCCCAGGGGTTCGACATGGAGCGGTATAGGGGATACGCGGGCGTGATGCAGCAGTATCTGTTTTTCGCGGCAAAAAAAGGCTGCCTGTGACCCGTGTGGGCAGGCAGCCTCATGCTATATCGG
>CADAGW010000432.1 GCA_902787475.1 uncultured Eubacteriales bacterium | reverse complement strand
GCGGTCTGATCCATCAGCCCGCAGGGCTTGCCGTAATACACGTTCTCCGCGTACTGGGCGATGCGGGCCCGCTCCTTGGCCTCCACCACGAATCCGTTGTACAGCGCGTCGAATATGGCGCACACCATCACCTCGAACGCCGCCGAAGAGCTTAAGCCCGATCCCTTGAACACCCGGCTGGAGGCCACCGCGTCGAAGCCGCCGATCCTGTATCCCAGCTCCTTCATCTTGGCCGCCACGCCCCGGATCAGGCCCAAAGACGTGCTCTTTTCGCTCTCCTGGGGAGCGAGGGTGTCGAGGCTTAACTGGAAGGGCCTCTGATACCCCTCCGAATACAGCGTCACGGCGTTGTCGTCTCTGGGCGACACCACCGCCACCGTGTCCAGATCCACCGCCGCGGCGATGACCCGCCCGTGGTTGTGGTCGGTATGGTTGCCGGCGATCTCCACCCGGCCCGGCGCGGACACCACCTTGATGCCCGCCTTCTCGCCAAACTTCTCCCTGTGCCAAATGGTCAGCTTCTCGATCCTCTGATCCATATTATCCATTCCTTTCATCGGCTCTGGGCCTTCCGGGCGGCCTTCCTGGCCTCGCCCTGGGCCCAGTCCCGCTTCTCCTGTTCCGTCTCCAATATCAGTCCCGGCACCGGCGCGGGCCGCTCGTTCTCATCCAGCGCCACCATCACCAGATACGCCCGGTTCACCAGAGACCTTTCGCCGCTCAAATGCTCCACGAAGGTCTCCACGCACACCTCCATGCTGGTGCGCCCCACGTAGGTCACCCGGCCCGACAGCACCAGCGTGTCGTTGGCCCGGGCGGCCCCCAAAAAGTCCAGCCGGTCCACGCAGGCGGTGGTCACATTTTTTCCGGAATGCCGCCGGGCCACCACCGCCGCCACGATGTCGATCCACTCCATCAGCTGGCCGCCGAAGAGCCGATTGTAGCCGTTCAGGCTCCCCAGCGTCAATATCTGTACCTGCTCTGTGCGGGAGTCCGCCACCCGCTTGTTCATATGGCCTCGTCCAGGGCCACGAGGGCGCTGGCGTCGTCGAAGCCGTGGGGGAGAACGTGAACGCCGTCTCCGTCGGCGACTCGGTTGTCGTCTACGGACCGTGGGGGTGCGGCACCTGCCACGCCTGCTCGCAAGGCCGGGAGAACTACTGCCCGCGCGCCGCGCGCCTCGGCATCATGCCCCCGGGACTGGGCCGTCCCGGAGCACTAGCGGAATACCTGCTCGTCGACTCGGAGCGGCACGTGGTGCCGATCGGGGACCTCGACCCGGTGAAAACCGTCCCGCTCACGGACGCTGGACTCACCCCGTACCACGCGATCAAACGCTCCATGTCCAAGCTGGAACCGGGCAGTGTCGCGGTGGTCATCGGCGCAGGCGGGCTGGGGCACGTCGGCATCCAGCTGCTGCGCCTCATGTCCGCAGCCACCGTGGTGGCCTTGGACATCCGCGAGGAGAGCCGGGAACTGGCGTTGCGCAGCGGAGCGCACCACGCGCTGCCGTCCGACTCCAAAGCCGTGGGCCTGGTGCGGGAGCTGACCGACGGCGCAGGCGCCGACGTGGTGTTCGACTTCGTGGGGGCACAGGTCACCCTCGACCTTGCCGCGCAGATGGCAGGCTTGGACTCCCACATCAACATCATCGGTATCGGCGGTGGGTCGCTGCCGGTGTCGTTCGACTCGCTCCCCTACGGCACCAGGGTGAGCACCAGCTACTGGGGCACCCGCTCCGAGCTGATCGAACTCGTCGAACTCGCCAAACAGGGCGCGATCGACGTGCACGTGGAACGCTACGAGCTTGAGGAAGGCCCCGAGGTGTACAAGCGGATGGAGGCCGGGAAGATCCAGGGTCGCGCGGTGTTGGTGCCCGCCCAGAGGTCGTGACAATCGTTTTGGGGTGGATACCCTCCTGGAAAAGTATCCACCCCAAGGATCTTTTATTACGCAAAACATCCAACGCAGAGCTGATTGACCAGCAATAGCTCAGGAAGTCTCTCTACCGTTCGACATAGTTCCCCGTTGAACGGGGACCACCATCTACCAGGTCGGGATCTTCTTCATATTTTCCACTGCTGCCCAATTCACTCCGCACCTGACGCCAAGCACGAATGATTGGCGGTATTCGTGCCAGGTCCTCATTGATCTGCGAGA
>CADAGW010000431.1 GCA_902787475.1 uncultured Eubacteriales bacterium | reverse complement strand
ATACGCGAAGGAGCTCGCGGACGCCGGAAACAAGTTTGGCGAGGACTACCTGTTTCGCGTGATGATGTTCGACGGCGTCTGCGGGGACTACTATCCCGCCGCCACCGTGTTCTATGAGTATGCCACGGGCATCTCCTCAGGCCGCAGCAAGAAGTGGACCCAGCTGCTGTTCGGGGAATACCTTCGCATGAACCGACTGATGGCGGACCGGAAGGGCCAGGATGCCTTCCAGAGGAAGATGGCAAAGTACGCCCTCAGGAAGACGTCGGCCTTCGCCATGCTCTTTGTCCCGGGAAAGCTGAGGCGCTTTTTGAAGCTGCACCTGCGCCCCCGCACGTTCCCGGTGAATCTGGCGGATTCGGAGGAGTGGAGAAGAAAATGCAGGTAATCAAATACGTGTTTCAGCCCCATGGAGACGACCGGGGCCAGCTGGTGGCCCTGGAGGAGTTCAAGGACATCCCCTTTCGGATCAAGCGCGTCTATTACATGTACGACACCGGCGCGGGGGTGACCCGGGGCTACCATGCCCACAGGAGCCTGGAGCAGATATTGATCTGCATCCACGGCAGCTGCAAGATCCGGCTGGACAACGGCCGGGAGAAGAAGGTCATCCCGCTGGAGAAGCCCTATGAGGGGCTGTATGTGTCCAACGCCATGTGGCGGGAAATGTTCGACTTCTCTCCGGATGCCGTGCTGATGGTGCTGGCTTCCGAGTTGTACGACGAGCGGGATTACATCCGCGATTACGACGAGTTTTTGAAATACGTGAAGGCGAACGGCGGAGATGCCGACGCCGAGGAGTAGGGATATGAGCGTAAAAGTGCCTTTTGTGTCGTTCCTCCCCATGGAGCGGGAGCTGGACAGCGATCTGAGAGCGGCCTTCGACCGGGTGTACCAGCGCTCCTGGTACATCGGCGGCAGGGAGGACGAGGCCTTTGAGGCAGCCTTTGCCGAGTTCTGCGGCACGAAATACTGCGTGGGCGTGGGCAACGGCCTGGATGCCCTGATGCTGAGCTTGCGGGCCCTGGGCGTGGGCGAGGGGGACGAGGTGATCGTGCCCTCCAACACCTACATTGCCACCGCGCTGGCGGTGACCTACGTGGGCGCCAAGGTGGTGTTCGTGGAGCCGGAGCTGGAGACCTTCAACATCGATCCCGCCCGCATCGAGGCCGCCATCACTCCAAGGACCAAGGCGATCATGCCCGTGCATCTGTACGGCCGGGCCTGCGACATGGATCCGATCATGGCTATCGCGAAGGCGCACGGCCTGTTCGTGGTGGAGGACTGCGCCCAGGCCCACGGGGCGACCTACAAGGGCCGCAGGGTGGGCACCTTCGGCGACGCGGCGGGCTTCAGCTTCTATCCGGGCAAGAACCTGGGCGCGCTGGGCGATGCCGGCGCGGTGGTGACAAATGACGCCGCGCTGGCCGAAAAGGTCCGGGCGCTGGGCAACTACGGTTCGGATTACAAGTATCACCACATTTACCAGGGCTACAACAGCCGCCTGGACGAGCTGCAGGCCGCCTTCCTGCGGGCAAAGCTGCCCCATCTGGAGCGCATGAACGCGGCGCGGAGAAGCATTGCGGACCGGTATCTTGCTCAGATGCGCAACCCCGAGGTCGCGCTGCCCGTGGTCACGGAGGGGTATGTGCCCGTGTGGCACGTCTTCGGCGTGCGCTGCCAGCGGCGGGACGCGCTGGAGAAGTGGCTGGGGGAGCGGGGCATCGGCACCAACAAGCACTATCCCATCCCCATGCACCTGCAGGAATGCTATCGGGACCTGGGCTTTAAGGAGGGGGATTTCCCCATCGCCGAGGCCATCAGCCGCACGGAGCTGAGCCGGCCCATGTAGTACGGCATGACGGACGAGGAGATCGCCGCCGTGGTGGACGCGGTGAACCGGTTTGAGTAAATCGCGCCAAGGCCGTGCTTTCGAGGCCTGCTCATGCAGAGGATTGACGGGAGATTGCGATGAAACACACGATTTGCCTGATGACGGACTGGTATCCGACCAGGGAGAATCCCTATCGCGGCGTGTTCTTCAAGGAACAGGCCTTCGCGGTGGCGGAGCGCTTCGACTTTGTGGTGGCGCGGTATCGGGAGGTCTACGGGTTCGGACCATGGCATCGGCTGCATGTCGAAAAGATCAACACGGAGAAGAA
>CADAGW010000430.1 GCA_902787475.1 uncultured Eubacteriales bacterium | reverse complement strand
GAGCGCGACCTTCGACATCTACCGCCGGATGACGACCGACATGTACACCGCCGGCGAAACCCTCCCGGGCGTTTTCGGCGTAGGACACCCGTATGTTCTGAAGGGTCACGGAGTCCACCGGCATTTCCGGCAGGCCGTCCACGTAGCAGGCGGCCACCTCCGTGCCCGTGCAGACCATGTTCTTGAAGGTGAACCGGCCCAGATGGGGCGTACGCTCGTCCACGGGGAGCGGGTCGCGGCCCTGCACGTAGTCCGAATTGCCGTCCGGATCCACACAGTTGTACCACATGTTGATGACGATGGGGGTCAGCACCCCGTCCATGACGATGTTGTCGAAGGACACGCCGTCGATGTCGCACCCCTTGCCCCGGCCCCGGCGGGTCTTGATGCGAAGGCCCCGGTCGGTCTGCTTGAAGAGGCACTGGGTGACGGAGAGCCGATTGACGCCGCCGGAGATCTCGCTGCCCAGAGTCACCGCGCCGTGGCCGAAGGCCATGAGGCAGTTGCGGATGGTGTGGCGGCTGGCGGCGGCCTTGTGGGGCCGGGCGGGATCCAGCTTGCCGGACTTGATGGCGATGCAGTCGTCGCCCACGGAGAAGCGACAGCCGATGATGTCCACCTTATCGCAGCTCTCGGGGTCCAGAGCGTCGGTGTTGGGGCTGATCTTGGGGGCGGTGACCGCCACGTCCAGGAAGGCGACGCGCTGGCTCCAATAGGGATGGAGCTGCCAGGAGGCGGAATTGGCCGCCTGAAGGCCGTGCACCACCACATCCTGGCACCGGTTGAGGAACAGGAGCCGGGGGCGGGCCACCGGGTCCTGCTTGAAGGTGGTCCACCAGTCGCCGTTCTGGGCGTTTCCGTCCAGAAGGCCCGGGCCCACGACGGTCACATCCGTTAGGTATTCGCCGGTCAGAAGGCTGGCGTACATGGAGCGGGTCAGGCCCTCGAAGGCGCCGGTCTCCGCCTCGCCGCCGTCCAAAGAAGGTATGGCCCCGGGGATGACGGGATAGGCGGTCTTTTCGGTGAGGCCCAGAAGGACGGCGCCCTCTGAAAGCTCCAGGGTCATGTGGCTCTTCAAAAACAGGGGGCCCGTGCGGAACACGCCGCTGGGCACGTGGAGCCGCCCGCCCTGGGGCAGGAGGCGTATGGCCATTTGAAGGGCAGCGGTGTCGTCGGCCACGCCGTCCCCCACCGCGCCGGCGGCCCGGGCGTCTATGGCGCAGGTCTCTTTGGCGGTGCGGAAGGTGAGGCGGGATATGTCGTCCCCGCACTCCGTGGTGAGGGTATACTCATGGTCAGGCGTCAGGCCGAAGAGGGAAAACACGTTGGTGTCGCCCTTCAGCCTTTCCTCGCCGTCCAGAAGCACCCGATAGGGCTTCGGGGCGTAATAGGCCAGATCGTTTTTCAGCTCGAAGCAGGCGGAGGTGGAGCCCGCGTATCTCAGTTCAACCATGCTTGCCTTCCTTCGCCCGGGCGTCCCGCACCATTTGGAGAGCCGTGCGCTTGATCTTGATAAACAGGAAATCCCAGGCGGTCACGAGGACGCCGAAGAGTATGGGCTCCACGCCCAGGGGCACGGTATCCCGGGCCCCGGAGAGGGACACCAGGATCACGTTGATCACGTTGTAGGTGGTGACCACGCAGAACATGACCCACATGCCGTAGAGCACGTTGAGAAGGAGCCCCCCCACGCCCCGGCGGGTGACCATGAGGAACCGGTCGCCGGCCTCTTTTGTCTTGGCGAAGAAGCGGAGGGCGTTGTTGGTGAGCAGGTCCGTGATGGCCCCCAGGGCCACGGAGAGGATGACCATTTGGTCGAGCTGGCTGGTAACGTATACCCCCAGGCCCCAGAGGAAAAAGAAGCAGGCGGCTCCGGCGAACCAGAGCGTGATGAGGGCCGAGCGCACCCAGTCGCTTAAGTGGATTTTGGGGCCGGAGCGGTATTTGCGCAGCTCCCGCTGGCTGACCGGGGGCGAATTGGACTCGTCCGCGGTGACCAGGTCGTCTACGGCCTTGAGGTTGAGCTTATAGTATTCCGAGGCCGCCTTTTTTTCTTCCGGGGCGGCCTTGCCGCGCTTCGCCATGGGGATCAATCCTCGCCGCTGATGTCGATGACGCCCATGCCGCCGTTGCCCTCCACCTCCACGGAGGTGTTGATCCGCTT
>CADAGW010000429.1 GCA_902787475.1 uncultured Eubacteriales bacterium | reverse complement strand
GATCGACGCCGCCTTCGAGCAGGTGGACAAAGAGATGATCGGGGTTCTTCAGCGGGCCGCCGAAAACATCCGCGCCTTCCACACCCGCCAGGTCCGAAACAGCTTCATACTCAACGACAAGCCCGGCGTGGTGATGGGCCAGAAGGTGGTGCCCATCGAGCGGGTGGGCCTCTACGTGCCCGGCGGCACCGCGGCGTACCCCTCCACCGTGCTGATGGACGCCATACCCGCCAAGATCGCGGGATGCGGAAAGATCGTCATGACCACCCCCGCGGGCCGGGACGGGAAGATCCGCCCGGTGATCCTGGCGGCGGCCAGCGTGGCCGGTGTGGACGAGATCTACAAGATCGGCGGGGCCCAGGCCATCGCTGCCCTGGCCTACGGCACCCAGTCCGTGCCCCGGGTGGACAAGATCGTGGGCCCGGGCAACGCCTACGTGGCGGAGGCCAAGCGGCAGGTCTACGGCCAGGTGTCCATAGACATGATCGCCGGGCCCAGCGAGATATTGATCGTGGCTGACGGGGCGGCCAACCCCGCCCACGTGGCGGCGGACATGCTCTCCCAGGCCGAGCACGACAAAATGGCCACGGCGGTGCTGGTGACCCCCTCCATGGCCCTGGCCCAGGGCGTGGCGGCGGAGCTTGAAAAGCAGCTTCCTCTCCTGGAGCGGGAGGACATCGCCCGCGCGTCCATCGAAAACAACGGCAAGATCATCATATCGGGCGACCTCAAAGAGGCCATAGACGCCTCCAACCGCCTGGCCCCGGAGCACCTGGAGCTGTGTGTGGACGACCCCTTCGACTATCTGGATCAGGTGAAAAACGCGGGCTCCATATTCCTGGGCCGCCACTGCCCGGAGGCCCTGGGCGACTACTTCGCCGGGCCCAACCACACCCTGCCCACCGGAGGCACCGCCCGGTTTTCCAGCCCCCTCTCCGTGGACGACTTCGTCAAAAAGATGCAGTACACCTACTTTACCGGCGGCGCGCTTCAAAGCGTGGCCCAGGACGTGGCCCGTTTCGCCCGGGAGGAGGGCCTCACCGGCCACGCCAGGAGCGTACTGATCCGGGGCAAGTGAGCCCAGAAAGGCATATATGAGCCGTTTTTTCAGCCATAAATACGACGCCCTCACGCCCTACACCCCCGGCGAGCAGCCCTCCGGGCGGCAGTACGTGAAGCTCAATACCAACGAATCCCCCTTCCCGCCCAGCGAAAAGGCCAGGGAGTACGCCCTTCATCACGTCCGCTCCATGGAGCTGTATTCGGACCCTGAGGCGGCGGAGCTGACCCGGGCCGTGGCGGATATGTGCGGCGTGGGGGAAAAAAACATCCTTCTCACCAACGGGTCAGACGAGATACTGAATTTCGCCTTCATGGCCTTCTGCGACGGGGAGCATCCGGCTGTTTTCCCGGACATCACCTATGGCTTTTACCGGGTGTTCGCGGAGGTCAACTCTGTGCCGTACAGGGAGATCAGCAGGGTATCGCCATCGATTGCGCGAATCACCTCAAAGGCTGCTACGTCCTGACTTGGTTCCGGTTCCGGCCAGATATACCGCTCAAGTTCCCTCATCCAATGCCGTACCGTCTGAGAGGCCGGCAGCAGTTCCTGCGGGAGAACCTGAGGGAAGAAAAACAATGTGCAGCCAAAGAGGATCGCAAGCCCGATCAAAACAGCAACGAATCTTCTCACGCACTTCCTCACAGCCACATTGAACGCCTCAGGAACGGAAAGAGCGCCGCTCCGAGAGCCGCCAAATCATCCGCAATCACTCCCGGTACAAAGTCAAGCGGCGAGAGGAAGTATATGATGGCAATAATTAATAAGATATCTTTCCACGGAACGTTCCTGTCCATTGCGTGCCTCTTCCTCTCTTTCTAGAGTTCCCAGTCCTGATACACCTGTACCAATCTTGATATCTCACTTTCCGCCAGCGGTTCCTGTGCCGGGTTATTTCCCACCACATAGCAGGGTTCGAAAAACGGGACAAGTGTGACATCTCGGTTTTCAGGTCTTATGTCAATTCTGGCAAATCGTCCATTATCAAGCTCAAATATGGCATGGTCGCGATAATAGCCAATATAAGACCGTATTACAGGTTTCTTCAGGTCTCCGGTGCTCAGTTTGAACAGTTCCTCACTGTCTGCAACGAACGTTACATGCAG
>CADAGW010000428.1 GCA_902787475.1 uncultured Eubacteriales bacterium | reverse complement strand
CAAAAAACTCGCTTTGTCGGACCGGCAAGGCAATACAGAATCAGTCAAAAAAAAAATATTATCGATAAACAGGAGGATTTCATCATGGGTAAAATCATTGGTATCGACCTTGGAACTACAAACAGCTGTGTCGCCGTTATGGAAGGCGGCGAGCCTGTCGTCATCCCCAACGCCGAGGGCGCCCGGACTACCCCGTCCGTGGTAGCGTTCTCCAAGACCGGCGAGCGCATGGTGGGCCAGGTGGCCAAGCGCCAGGCGATCACCAACCCCGAGCGGACCATCTCCTCCATCAAGCGGGAGATGGGCACCAGCTACCGGGTGAATATTGACAACAAGAGCTATACGCCCCCCGAGATCAGCGCCATGGTGCTTCAGAAGCTGAAGACCGACGCGGAAGCCTATCTGGGCGACACCGTCACCGAGGCGGTCATCACCGTCCCCGCCTACTTCTCCGACAGCCAGCGCCAGGCCACCAAGGACGCCGGCAAGATCGCCGGCCTGGATGTCAAGCGCATCATCAACGAGCCCACCGCCGCGGCTCTGGCCTACGGCCTGAACAAGGAGACCGATCAGAAGATCATGGTCTACGACCTGGGCGGCGGCACCTTCGACGTCTCCGTGCTGGAGATCGGCGACGGCGTTATCGAGGTCCTGGCCACCGCCGGCGACACCCGCCTGGGCGGCGACGACTTTGACGCCTGCATCACCCAGTATCTGGTGGACGAATTCCGCAAGAGCGAGGGCGTGGATCTCACCGGCGACAAGGTGGCCATGCAGCGTCTGCGGGAGGCCGCCGAGAAGGCCAAGTGCGATCTGAGCGGCGTCACCTCCACCAACGTGAACCTGCCCTATATCACCGCCGACGCCAATGGCCCCAAGCACCTGGACGTGACCCTGACCCGGGCCAAGTTCAATGAGCTGACCCACCACCTGGTGGAGCGGACCATGGGCCCCGTGCGTCAGGCTCTGTCCGACGCCGGCCTGAACGTCAGCGACCTGAGCAAGGTCCTGCTGGTGGGCGGCTCCACCCGGATCCCCGCCGTGCAGGAGACCGTGAAGAACTTCACCGGCAAGGAGCCCTTCAAGGGCATCAACCCCGACGAGTGCGTGGCCGTGGGCGCGGCCATCCAGGGCGGCGTGCTGAACAAGGACGCCGGTGCCGGCAACATCCTGCTGCTGGACGTTACCCCCCTGTCCCTGGGCATCGAGACCCTGGGCGGCGTGTGCACCCGCCTGATCGAGCGCAACACCACCATCCCCACCCACAAGAGCCAGGTGTTCTCCACCGCGGCCGACAACCAGACCAGCGTGGAGGTCAACGTGCTCCAGGGCGAGCGTGAGATGGCGCAGTACAACAAGTCTCTGGGCCGCTTCCATCTGGACGGCATCGCGCCGGCCCGCCGGGGCGTGCCTCAGATCGAGGTCACCTTTGATATCGACGCCAACGGCATCGTGAACGTCTCCGCCAAGGACCTGGGCACCGGCAAGGAGCAGCACATCACCATCACCGCCTCCTCCAACCTCTCCAAGGAGGACATCGACAAGGCCGTCCGCGAGGCGGAGCAGTACGCCGCCGAGGACAAGAAGCGCAAGGAAGAGGTGGACGTCCGCAACGCCGGCGACCAGATGGTCTACCAGACCGAGAAGACCCTCTCCGAGATGGGCGACAAGGTGGACGCCGCCGACAAGTCCGAGATCGAGAGCAAGCTCTCCAGTCTGAAGACCGCCCTCTCCGGCACGGACACCGGCGCCATCAAGGCCGCCACCGAGGAGCTGACCCAGGCCTTCTACAAGGTGAGCGAAAAGATGTACCAGCAGGCCAACCCCCAGGGCGCGGGCTTCGACCCCAACGCGGCCCAGGGCGGCTATGACCAGGGTCCCCAGCAGGGCGGCCCCAACGGCCAGACCTACTATGACGCCGACTACGAGGTCGTGGACGACGACAAAAAATAATTCGGCCGCAGAAAAAAAGCATGACCCATAACGGAATGGGGCGGGCATATCGCCCGCCCACATTCCGCGTTAAGAGGTAACAACATATGGCGGATAAACGCGATTACTACGAGGTGCTGGGCGTCACCAAAAGCGCCAGCGCCGACGATATAAAAAAAGCATACCGAAAAAAGGCCAAGGAGTACCACCCGGATCTCCATCCCGGGGACAAGGAATGCGA
>CADAGW010000427.1 GCA_902787475.1 uncultured Eubacteriales bacterium | reverse complement strand
CACCGGGACAAGCTGGCGGCCATCGCCCGCTGCGGCCTGCCCGCCGGGCTCCAGGGCATGATGTTCTCCATCTCCAACGTCATGATCCAGACCGCCGTCAACTCCTTTCAGGAGATCACCGTCACCGGCAACGCCGTGGCGGGCAATATCGAGGGCTTCGTATACATGATCATGAACGCCTTCTACCAGGCGGCTCTCACCATCACCGCCCAGAACTGCGGCGCGAAAAAGATCAAGCGGGTCCGCGACACCCTCATCTGGTGCGAGGTCATGGTGGTGGCCTCGGGCCTGTTGGCGGGCCAGACGGCGGTGCACTTCGGCCCCCAGCTGGCCGGCATATACAACGACGACCCGGAGGTCATCAACGTGGCCTGCCAGAGGCTCCTCATGCTCTGCGGCCCCTACTTCCTCTGCGGCATCATGGACGTGCTGGTGGGGTCCCTTCGCGGCATGGGCCTGTCCCTTCTGCCCATGGCGGTCACTGTGGCGGGCGTGTGCGGCCTTCGCATCGTCTGGATCCGCACCGTGTTCGTCCACCATCACACGCTCCAGATCCTGCTTTTGTCCTACACCGTCAGCTGGGTGGTGACGGAGCTGGTGCACCTGGCCTGCTTCATCGGAGCCTATAGAAAACGCAAGCGGGAGTGGGGGAGCGAGGCCCCCGTCCCCGGGGAGGCATGAATATGATACTGGATCTGAACCGATACATCTCTGCCCGCTCGCCCCTGCCCAGGGCCGCCCGGGCCATCGCCCGAGGGCACATCACCATAGGCTTTGTGGGCGGCTCCATCACCGAGCCCGGCGACGAGCGCCGCTGGAGCGACAAGGTGGTTGACTGGCTGGTGGCCCGTTTCCCGGGCCTCACTGTGGACGTGGAAAACGCCGCCAAGGGCGCCACCGGCACCTTAAGCGCCGTGTTCCGCATGGAGGAGGATATCCTCTGCTACAATTGCGACCTGGTGCTGGTGGAGACGGCGGTCAACGACCCGTCAGCCTGCTGGGGCCCCGGCCGGGAGGGCCTTCTGCGCAAGCTCCTTCGCGGCCCCGGCGACCTGCTCATCACCTACACCTATCAGCAGTCCTGGTACGATGACCTCATCAATGACCGCCTGCCGGATAGCATCGCCGACTGGGAAAAGCTGGCAGAGCATTACCGCATCTCCTCCGTCAACATGGGCAAATACGCCTTCGACCTGGTGATGCGGGGCAATATGCGCTGGGAGGAATGGCTTCCCGACGGCCTCCACCCCGAGCACGCCGGAAGCCGCCTGTACGCCGAGCCCGTGTGCGCCCTGCTCGAAGCCGAGCTGACACACCCCGGGGACTATACCTGCTCCATCCCGGCCCCTCTCTTCGCTGACCACTGGGAGAGCGCCTATTCTCTGCCCTTTGACGCCATCCGGCGCGTCGGGGCCTGGCGGCAGATCCACGAGCGACGGGTGCCCTCGGTGACACATGTTCTGACTACCTCCTCCATGACCTCCTCCCTCCGCTTTTCTTTCACCGGCCGGGGCCTGGTTTTCCACGTGATGATGAACATCCGCCACAGCGCCTACCGGGTCAGGATCGACGGAGGGGAGTGGATCGAAAGGGCTGACCCCGTGCCCGAGTGGGCCATACACGCCACGGAATGGGTGCGGGAGGATCCGCCTATATGGGTCCCCTCCGGCCCCCACACGGTGGAGATCCAGCCCTTCTTCGCCCCCAACGCACTGGGATCCCTCTTCGAGCTGTGCAGGGTAGGCATTATCGAATAGGGGAGGCGCTGGGGGCTATGCGCCACTCAATTCGCAATGGTCGTTTTTGAAATGCGTATATTCAAAAACTCCTTTGCTCATTGGGCTTATTCCGCCGCATTTCGCCCACTGGGCGGCGGCTGCGTGCGCACCTTAAGAATCCCATTTTCGCCCTACGGGCGGCACTTCATTGAACGATATCCCGTATTCTCGTTCCTGTCATTGCGAGGCGCAAAGCGCCGAAGCAATCCGTCCTCCTTACTTTGCATAAAGAACGGCCCTCCGATTCAAACACGGAGGGTCGTCTTATGCTGGTATTATTGTCCCCGCCGAAGGCGGAAGAAGGGATTCTTAAGGGCCTTGGCCCTTAAGCGAGGAGTCTGAGGGCGAGCAGCCCTCAGCGTCGTCTCCCCTCGTTTCCCATTACTTCAGCGTCGCC
>CADAGW010000426.1 GCA_902787475.1 uncultured Eubacteriales bacterium | reverse complement strand
TGTAAATAGAAACCATCCTCTGCCGGCATGATATGGCGGAGGATGGTTTTCATATGAGGAATGGGATTGACGTTATGCCCGTTTCACATTGATATGGCTGGGCATCAGGGGACGGATTGCTTCGTCACTTCGTTCCTCGCAATGACAAGGGGCTTTCGTGGCGTTGCGGGGAGGGGCGTTGTGAGGAGTGAAGCAGCGAGGAGGGTCGTCGCGAGGAGGGCGGAAGGCCGACGGGGCGATCCGCCTGTCCTGTCACGGCTGGATACAGCCCATCCCCAGCTGGCTGATCGTCGGCTGGGGATGGGCTGTATGGGGTTGAGGGGGGTTACGGTTTTTCGATGTATTTCCAGGGGGTGTTGATGAAGCCGACCTGGGTGAACTGGTCCCAGTCCTGCTCTATGATGTGGTCCAGGTAGGTGAGCACCAGGCGGGCGGTGTAGATATAGCCCATGGGGTTCATGTGGCCGCCCACGAAGTAGCGGCGGCGGAAGGCCTCGTCGTAGGTGGGGGCCCAGCGGCGAAGGTCCAGTATGTAGGTGCGGGGGAACATGTCCTTGAGGCCCAGGAGGAGGGTACGGTGCTCATCCTCCAGGCGGCTTCTTTCGCTGTCCTCGCCGCTTTGGGGGATGGTCATGAGGAAGAAGAAGGAGTCGGGGGCGATGGCGCGGTATCTCTGGAGGATGGCCGCGTAGTCGCCGATGACCGTGCGGCGGTTGTTCTTCCAGTTGGCCGGGTCGATGTCGGAGAGGGCGCCCATCTCCCGCTGGCCGGCGAGGATGAGGCTGATGTCGTTGACCCCCAGGGCCATGATGTAGGCCTGGCTGGCCAGGTCCTGGTTCCACAGGCCCCGTTCGTCGGCGAAGGTGTCCATGTACCACCCGGCGCTCATGCCGCCCCGGGAGAAGTTGTGGACCGTGGCGCCGATGGCGCGGGCCATGTACTGGCCCCAGGAGTATTCGTACATGTCGTGGTAGGTCTTTTCGCCCTTTTCGTCCATGGCCTCGAACTCGCCGGAGGCCAGGGAGTCGCCTATGCAGGCGATGGTGCGGAATATGGCCGCGTTGCCTCCGTCCCGGATGAGGGTGGAAATGGGATTGATATCGTCCATGCTCATGCGCCTTTCTGTGTGAATTTGGGTTTATTTGCCCGTCCTGCGGCGGTGACGCTCCCAGTAGCGGTCCACGCCCTTGGTGAAATCCAGCTCGGAGAGCTGCACGTCCGCCCAGCGCATGGGGCCCACGTCCTCTATGCGCACGTTGTCGAACCAGCATTTGCCCGTGCCGGACATTTCCAGGAACAGGGTGGTGGTGACGCCGTAGACGTCGAATTCCACGCTGATCTCTGTCCAGTCAGAGGAGCCGGTGACGCTGTCTGAATACATCCAGCGCATGTCCCGGTCACGGGAGCGGAAGCGGTACCATCTGTCCCGGTCCAGCTCCACGATGGGCTCTCCGGCCATCTCCAGATACCGCATTTGCCCGTCCCGGCGCCAGGTCAGAGACGGGTATGCGCTTTTCCCCTTGGTCATGTTTCCATCCCCTCATTGTGATTTTTGAACACAGCGCCGGGCCCTGGCGGCTCCGGCGCGGGTTTGTATGTGGTGTTAATTGCCCAGCACCGGGGGATTGCAGTCGGGGCAGACCTCCTTGCCGGCGGCCACGGCATCGTCCAGGGTATGGGGCGAGGCCACGGTGATGCGGGGGCAGGAGCTGTAGCTGTGGTAGTAATTGCTCCGGTCTCCGTAGTAGACGATGACGCTGCCCTCGGCCACGGCGGCGGTGGGCTTGGGGGTGGTGATCACCGGCGGCAGGGTCTTGCCGGGCATGGGCAGGGAGTGGAGGTACTGATAGGCGCCGCACACGTCGCAGGGCGCGGCCCCGGCCCGCTGAGCGTCGGGCAGGGACATGAAGGTCCACTTGTCGGAGAGGGAGGCGCAGTCGTCGGAGATGTGGAACAGCTTGCCGTCCTCGCTGACCCACACGGGCTGGGATACGTTCATATCCTCCCGGGAGATGGGCGAGCAGTAGGGGCAGGTGGTCTTGCCGGCGGCGAAGGCGTCGGAGAGGGTGTGGCGGCTGGCGTTCTTCATGCTGCCGCAGGCGGAATACTTATGATAGTATTTGCCGTCGCTGGTGTACCAGACGTGGGCGTTTTCCACCTTCATGAGCACCGGCAGAAG
>CADAGW010000425.1 GCA_902787475.1 uncultured Eubacteriales bacterium | reverse complement strand
TTTTGGATCTTGTCGAGCCGGTACACCAGTGTGTTTCGGTGGATAAAAAGCTTTCTCGCGGTCTCGGACAGGTTCAGGCTGTTTTCAAAGAAGGCCTCGATGGTCTGGAGCATCACGTCGCTGAACAGGCGGGAGGTGCCCCGGTTAAAGAGGGCCTGGGCGTATTGGGCGGCCATGTCCCGGGGCACGTCCATGCAGAACCGCTCAAGCAGCAGCGACCGGTAGCGGAACACCCGCTGGCCGCTTTTAAAGGATCGGCCCACCTCGATGGCCCGCCGGGCCTCCCGCATGGAGTCCCGAAGCTGGCCCAGGGACTTTCTGGGCTCCCCCACGCCGATGTATACCGGGGAATTGGCCTCGGTGGCGAAGGTGTTCTCGATGGCCTGGGCCATCTGGAATACCTCCTCCTCGTCCCGCTCGCCGCAGCGGAGGATGAGGGCCGCCGTGTGCCGGTCCGCCTCCACCACCACGCCCTCGTCCCCGTCCAGGACGGTGGAGAGGATGCCAAGGGCGGCGTTCATTTCAAGGTCCGACACCCGCAGGAGCATCACGCACCGGCTTTCGCTGAGAGGAATGCCGTATTCCCGGGAAATGGCCTCGGTCTCCTCCTCGGCCACCTCCTCCCGAAGGAGGTATTGATAGGCGTATTCCCGGCTGTCGCTGGGTAGGTCCAGGTCGATCAGCTCCGACACCATGCCAGCGGAGAGTATGCAGGCGTCCTCCGCCTCGGGCCCCGTGCCCGGCAGGCACAAAAACAGGGGCTGGCCGCCGCCGGTGCCAAGAACGGTATAGCCGCCCACGCGGCAGGGCTTGTCTGTCTCCCGCCAAAGGGACTCGGGCAGCGGGATATCCCACCTGGCCCCCTCGGGCAGGAGCACCTGGCCGTCTGTGTCCAGGAGCAGGGCCTCGGAGCGCATGCGGGAAAATACCCGGGCAATGCGCCGCTTCAAACGCTTGTCCAAATACATTATACTATCCTCCGAGTATAGTATACTCTATTATGCTTATTCTTTCAAGCATTTTCTGTGAATTCTGGTTTTATGGCCCTATGATGCGTATCTTTACTCCCCCACGCCCGCCTGTATATACAGCCGCATGGTGGGCTCGATCCAATAATCGTACACAGCGGACGGGAGGCGGGCTTCAAGGGCCTTGAGGCGGCGGTACATGGGGATGCCGTCGAAGGCGTCGTGCCACAGGTCGGAGAAGATGTGGTCGTATGGCGCATCGGGAGACAGGGCGGCCATGAAGCCAAAGGCGTCGGAATGGATGATGTGGATTTTATCCCGCTCCGGGATCCGGGGCAGTACGTGGGCGGTGAAGAGGTCTATGACCGCCCGCTCTTTTTCCACCACCGTGACGGACGATACGTCTGCCTTCCCCGCCGCCATGCAGGCGTAGTAGCCCATGCCCAGGCCCAGCGTCAGCGCGCGGCCATGGCACCGGGACAGGGGGTGCGCCATGGTGGCGATCTCGTTGGGGGTGACGCTCATCCACAGGGTGTCCCCCTCCATGAGGGCCGGGTAGAAAAAGGGTTCGGTGAAAAAGCCCAGGCGGGGCAGGATCAGCCCGGAGGGCGAGCGAAACAATTCCCCGCACACCACCGCCTCGCAGGGGGCGTAGGAGAGGGATTCGTAGTGAAAGCGGCCCGAGCGGGCGCGGGGCAGGCGGATGTGTGCGTAATACGGGTCGCGTGTGAATTCGTCCGGAGGGAGGCGGCGCACGCAGGCGGTCATCTCCCGCCAGATTGTCTGTCCCTGCTCCGTGTCGCACTCCACGCCGCAGGCCTCGCACAGGAGCATGGCATACGCCTCCCCGCAGGACAGGCCCATGTCCGTCAGCTCCTTCACATCCCCCGGGCATATGAAACCGGGCCGCTCCCGAAGGAACGTCCCGATCCTTTCAAGCATATACAGTTCGTCCATGCGTTACAGCTCCATGCGGCTTTCAAAGGCCCGGGCCAGCGTCACCTCGTCGGTGTACTCCAGCTCGCCGCCCACCGGCACCCCGTGGGCGATGCGGGTCACCTTCACGTTCATGGGCTTGATGAGCCGGGCGATATAGGAGGCGGTGGCCTCCCCCTCCACGTCCGGATTGGTGGCCAGTATCACCTCGGTGATCTCCCCGTCGGAGAGGCGGGCCATCAATTCCCGTATGCGGATGTCGTCGGGGCCCACGCCGTCG